>NZ_JALBUS010000005.1:0-148741 GCF_033971885.1 Absicoccus intestinalis
ATGTATATGTCCAGTCCCCAGCTATTTCTTTGGATTGCACATCTTCTCCGTTAGCCATCAAAGTAACGGTGATCTTATCTGGACGTTTGCCATCCTGGTTGTCGTTATCTTTCCAGGTCTTTGTTCCGCTGATATCTACCGTTTCCGTCTTATGCGTATTTGTGATAGTAAATCCATCTGTCGCATTGCCACTAATGGAAGCATCGTACCCATCTACTTTGTCTTCTTGTACAGTATAGGTAATGGCTTTACCACTCTTTTTACTATCAAGATCAGTAAAGGATCCATTCCAATTATTGTCTGCATTCAATTCAACTGTCTTGTTCGTATCTTCACCATCCGCAAATAGATGGACAGTAACGCTATCCGGGCGTTTACCATCTTTGTTGTTGGAATCGTCCCATTCTTTCTTGACAGATACACTTGTTTTTGTCTTCGGCCGATTGGTTGGAGACACTAAATGGTGATTATGATAATGCCATTCACCGCCTTTGGAATTATACGAATTGGCAACCAAGATTCCTGCACAAGTTTTATCTTTTGTTATGGTTGCATTTGGAAAAATGAATACACCGGCTGTACTATTACTACTACCAATTTTAACAGATGTTGCATTTGGTCCATAGAAAATGACTGAATTGATGATACCATCTGCACTAGGGTTTGTATCCGCAACATAATTGGCCATTTGAACCCCGTTGATTTGATAATCGTCTATTTCTAAAGACATACTTGTACAATAAATGATGATATTTTGATCTGCATTCTTTTTGATATTGAATCCTTGATTTCCATTTCTAGAAAAGGAAGAATCATCAAATTGAAGTACATAGGTACCAGGACCTTTATTTGTGATATCAACGGCAACACCGTCATTACCAACCGTTTCCTTGATGGTTGGAATATTGGATGGTAGTGTGCTACTTACATTACTGCCTATGGCATTAATGATACCGCCTACATCCATTGGCTGATGAACGATTTCTGTTTTTGGATCCAGATGATCTTTCGCAAAAATATCGTTATTTTTTTCATAACTTGCCCATGCATCATCCCCTAAATAAATATGATCTGGTGGCAGTTTGAAACGCAATGGTGTTCCAGAAACAATACGACCGATGTAATCATCCCCACCCGCATTGGCATAGTTAGCAGATGCACCTGATCAAGCGCATTCGATGCATAACTTCCTACCATTAGGTTTGTTTCCGTATCACCATCTTGAGAATAAGTATTGGCAATCACACCATAATTGTTTCCTGCTCCCAATACGGTTTCTAAGTTAAACCCATTGGCAGCAACCGGATCTAAGGTTTCTCCAGTTTTTGTGACGGCAACCACGCTAAAGCTGTTCAAGCTAAACGTTAAAGCCTCATTACCAATCGAGGCATTTGCGGCAACATTTTCTACCTGTACATCATGCGCACTAATTGCCGTTGCCTGTGCTGTCGAATCCACACTTTCCTTTACCGATGGGGTCAATGGCAAATGTTTTACTTGGACATCCGCATCATCTTTCGCTTTGATTGCATCAGCCAATTGTGCATTCTTAAAAGATACATTGATCGTTACCGCTCCATCGGCAGGCTGAACTTCCACTCTTTTCTTATTTTCATCCTCATGATAGAAAGCGATATCATACAATAACGTATTTTTCTCTGAATGTTCTTTTTCTGCATTCGCATTCAATGCATCCATATACGCTTGATAATTATAACCATTTGAATGGTTGGTTACCGGGGTAACGACAAACTCTGCATCATCAGGAATAGCCGATGCATCCGATAACGTAGCCGTTACTTTCACCGCACCATCTTCATAATCATACGTTGTCTTTGTATCGGCTTGTTCTTTGTCTTCGGTTTCCGTATCGGTTGTATCCGCTTTTTCGGTTTCCTCTGTTTCTGCAGTCTTACTTGCATTACTTGTTTCACTCGATGCATTTTCATCACCCGCATCCGTTGTGGCCGTGGTCTGCTCATTTGCAGCATCTTCACCCGTATTTTCAGTCGTCAAATCAATGGGTGTCGAATCTTGGGCAATGGCAGAAACTTGCATATTGCCAAACACCATACCAAAACAAAGGGTAATACTCGCAAATCGTCGTACCATATCTTGCCATCTTGTTTTCATGATTTTCTCCTTTTTCTCTCTCAAAATAAACAAATTGAATTAAACATTTAATTTATTTATTGTATACAATCATTTTACCATTATCTAATAAAATGTTAATTATGTTTTTCATTTAATCACAGTGAATATATGATACACATAAAAAATATTGTTTTCTTAATAAAGAATAGAGCAAAAAAAAGAAGGAAAGGAACATCCTGAGATTCCAGCAACAAATCACTATATGCCATTCTTCAAATAACCAAGAAAAAAATATCATTAAGGCATCTCACCAACATCTTTTCTTAATTTTTTCTCAAATGGTTTCGGCAAAATTCATTTGGTGCTCGTGTTGTGCCATACAGATAGGCTCAAGACAAGAGTTTGCTGGTAGCATCCTCAATTTTCTAAGCGATCATCCCCAAAAATAAGTTTGGCCATCCTTACACGATTGGTATGATCTTGTAGAAGATTACCCATTTTTTTCTATTTTTCATTTTTTCCTCTAGGATCCATCAAGACAGACGTGCCAATCTTTCAAAATATGAAATCTTGCGACCTCTTAAAATACGCAAGATCTTTTCTTTTGACTCCTGAATCTTGATTTCCTTACATTCGGAAAGTTGTGCCACATGTACATCGGCACCAATGATTGCCCCTTCAAAATTGTCGGAATCAAGACGTATCTTGGTATTGTCCACAATCACAAACGGCGCCCCCAATGAGCGAAACTGACTATGGTGAATACCTGCCATTTCGGTAATCTCAAAAAGGGGCAATCCCTTCTGTAATACCGCTCCACCCAATGAACGATTAAAAGCTGTACTCCCAAGCTGGGTACAGACACATAATCCGGTTCCACGAAATTGTTCAAAAGATACATTATCCAGATACAAGTTCAAATTCTGGGTTCGCATAGGATTTTCAATACGGATTTCATTGACCGCATAAAATGTTTGTACTCCCACTTGTGCTTCCAAAATGGGATACTCTTCTACAGGTAGATTACCTGGAATGATATCCGTAAGAAATTCACTAATTTCGGTATCACGATAATCCATATAAAAGCCAAGTGTACCTGAGTGTATGCCAATAAATACCGTTTCTTTCAGAATATCCATATATTGATGCACAGCGAATAGAAAGGTTCCATCTCCACCAATGACAATGACGCCATCTGGATGTTTATTTTCTTCCCTAAATCCACAAGTCAATAGGGCATTGCGCACACCTTCTGCCAATTTTTATGATCGTGCATCGGGCCTTGTAACAATTGAAAATGTCCTCATCGAAGTTCTCCTTTATAAAAAGAGCCGATCGTTTATATATACCAACGACCGGCAAAACAGGATTTCATCTACTGGCTCAGCAATATTGTACGTATACTTCATCCATATCGATCTGCGCACTATTGATGTACTTCTGATTTGTGAATTCACGAATACCTTCTGGCCCCATTTCTCTACCAAATCCGGAAGTCTTCACCCCACCAAATGGAATGGCTGGACTAGCCATGGTTGGCTGATGGATTGATACAGCACCCGATTCCATCCAGAAGCTACCCAGGCAGCATGTACTGGATCTTCGCTATAGACCGAACTGCCCAAACCAAAATCCGTTCCATTGGCAAGCTTGATGACCTCTTCTTCGGTCTCATAGGAGAAGAGCATCAAAACCGGTCCAAAGATTTCTTCATGGAAGATTGGATTGTCTGGTGTCACCCCAGTCAAAATGGTTGGTTGTACAAATGCGGAATCTTGTGGTACTTTCGGTCCGACTTCGGTAGCGGTTGCCCCGTTTGCCACGGCTTTTGCGATTTGGCAAGCTTGCTCTCTAATTCCTCTTGAATTCTTTCGTAACTTCTTGTGTATAAGGGTTTGTTGTTTTGTAAGCCATTTTCTTTTCCTCGCTTTCTTTTGTGTTTAAATAGCGTTTTTACATCATTATTGTAGATAATGGAACTTTGATAAAGAACATCTTCATATACCAATTGACAATCACTTTATGCCATCAAAGCATGTGATGCTTTTTCATCCGTTCTTCAAATATATCGTTTCCGATCTTTCGCATCTGGTCTTTGGCTTCATTCGATATCTGCTCCTTTTCAAATTCTGCATAGATATCCGGAAATTCCCTTTCGATCCAACGACAAGTATTCCCTGTCGCATGAGACCGAACAAACAATGAAATCTTTTTTATGTACTCTGGATCGACCAGTTCCAAGATCTTTTTGTCTGCGCTTGTTGACATTGTGTTCCTCCTACTTGTTGGCACTGCCACGAAGCTGCATACCGTATACATTATTCATCAACATCTTCTTTGGCATCATTGGTGAAAGTGGCATGAAGATCTTTTGTGCACCAACTAGACTAGCAGTCACATTCAATTCGCCTTTTTCCATGCCTTCATAACCCGCTTTGGCGACTGGCATCAATGTTGTTACGGTGACACCCGTATCTTTCAATTCACACCATAACGCATTGGAAAAGATGGTCATGTAAGCTTTTGTCGCATAATAGACAGCCTGTAATGGTCCAGGCATCACGGCTGCGGTTGAGCTGACATTCAAAACCTTGCTACTCCCTCGTTGGATCATATCTTTAAGGAACAACTTCAAGATACGAGTTGGTGTTTCGACATTGACCGCAATCTCCGGAATCCAATCCTTTTTCTGGCAGGTATCATAAATGATCTGTGCTGCTTCGGGTTTGGATAGATCTACCACAATCGTGTGGATCTCTACATGATATTTGGCTGTCGCTTCCTTCGCTTGCGCATCCAATTTGTTCTGGCTTCGACCGACAAGGATCATGTCTCCCCTTTTTGTCCGTGAATATTTACAAAGCAAGTTCCAAGTCCGCCATACGATCCGGTAATCAATGCTACATTTTTCATTTGTGTTCTGCTTTATGAGAGGAAAGAAATCATACATTTCTTTCCTGTCCTCTTTACAGGGATAAGAATACAAAAGAAAAGACCACAAATGAACATCATAAGATTCCATCTTTCTATCACTTTGTGCCAAACAATAAAAGCCCTTTGCAGGGCATATCCCACAAAAGGCAACTCTGATTCAATCATCAACTGGTTTTTCGTAGAACTGAACCATTTCTTTTTTTCAGTAAATTATGGAAAGAACAAATACCCGAATCACTCCTCCATATTTAAACCTATTCAACAATGCATTCGCTATCAATCTTTTTGACACAAATGGTAGACCGCTTATTCCCCTTCCCCATAGGTTTCAGATTTTGACCACATTATATTTGCCTGTCGCTTAACGATCAACCACTTTTCATCCACTTTTTCATATTGATCCTGATATACGATTCCACTCGTTGTCAGGATATCAATGCCTTGTTCATTGTTGCCAACACATACAGTTACAACATAAACCGTTCCGGTGGCATGGGTGGCATATAACCTTGATCCACCACATCTTGAAACGATCCTATATAGGGTTGAATGGTATCTCTGTTTGCCAAATTCGCATTCGTTTCTTTGGCAACCTTTTCAGCCATTTGCTGCGTATGACCATGAATAATAAACAACCAAAACTTGACGCATTTTTTTCCTTTCGCAATCATTTTTTTACTGATTCCATGGATTTAAGATAGCTTCTTCTGCCCTTCGTCTATTTTAAATATTGATGCAAGAAAGCTTCTATTTTATCAAAGGGAATCACATCCAAATTGTCATACAAATCCGTATGTACAGCATTGGGAATGATCACCAATTCCTTATTGTCACCTTTCAATTTTTTGAACGCATCTCTTGAAAAGTAACAAGAATGCGCTTTTTCGCCATGAATAACCATTACCGCATTGCGAATCTCACTTGCATAACAATGAATAGGCATATTCAAGAAAGACAAAGAAGATGTTACATTCCATCCACCATTGGAATTCAAAGAACGAGGATGATAGGCACGATGTTTATAATATGCCACATAATCTTTCACAAAGAATGGTGCATCTTCATCCGCTTCTTCCGGTAAGCCACCAGCCAATGCATACGTGCCTGTCTTATAGTCTATGGTACGTTGGGCATTCAATTGTTCTCTTAAAGCATAGCGATCTTCTTCGCTCATCGCATCAAAATAACCATTGGCCGTCACCCGGCTCATATCATACATCGTCGAAGTAATGGTCGCTTTGATTCGTGTATCCATAGCAGCGACATTCAAGGCCATACCGCCCCAACCACAAATACCAATGATACCAATCTTTTCTGGATCGACATTATCTTGTACCGATAAGAAATCAACAGCCGCACTAAAGTCTTCCGTATTGATATCTGGTGAAGCAACATAACGAGGTTGTCCACCACTTTCACCCGTATAAGAAGGATCAAAAGCAATCGTTAAGAAACCGCGTTCGGCCATAATTTGGGCATACAAACCAGAAGCTTGTTCTTTGACAGCGCCAAAAGGACCGGCAACCGCTAATGCCGCAAAGGGTTCCTTTCCTTCTTTAGGAATGTACATATCAGCAGCTAAAGTAATGCCATATCGATTATGAAATGTGATCTTTTTATGATCGACTTTATCACTTTTTGGAAAGGTTTTATCCCATTCTTCAGTTAACTTCAATTTTTCGTTTTCCATGTTTCCTCCTAAAGTGCTTCATAAGCATCGGCATCGACAGGTTCTAACCATTCATTCGAAGTATTTTCACCCGGTACTTCCAAAGAAATATGAGAGAACCAACTATCTTTTTTTGCTCCATGCCAATGTTTCGTTTCCGCTGGAATCACAACAACCGTTCCTGGTGTTAATGATTGAGCAGGCTTGCCTTCTTCTTGGTACCAACCTTCACCAGCTGTACAAATTAAAATTTGTCCACCACCTTTCGAAGCATGATGAATATGCCAATGATTTCGACATCCGGGTTCAAATGTGACATTTGCCAAAAATAAAGGCGATGTCTTTGGATCCACCAATACATTCAAGAATGAATTTCCGACAAAATATTGTGCAAATCCATCATTAGGTTCACCCGTTCCAAACATATTCATCTTTTCAAATTCTTCTTTGTTTAAAGTTTTCATTTTGTTTCCTCCATTTTAATTTTTAAACTCACTTTATTCGGTAAAGCTTTTACCTTTTCTAATGCATCTTCTTCTAAATGACCAATGATCATCATATTTCGATACGAAGAAGATATTTCTTGTCCACCATACAATATCGCAAACCATCCATCACAAAGACTAATATCGCCATTGTGCCAACCATCTTGGGTTTCTAAAGGATCATAGATACCATTGGCTGCCATACAACAATAATCCATGCCCGAATCTGCTCCACTCAGACATAAGGGCAATCGCTTTTTAAAATCCTTTGCAGCCAATGTATCATTTAAACGAGCATATAATATCGTATCGCCTATATGAATAGATATCCGATTATTCTCCATATACTTCTTTCGCTAAATGGAATACTGCCCATGCTTTTGGCCAACCAGCATAGAAAGCCACATGGGTGATGATTGCCACCATTTCCTTTTGAGACACACCCTGTTTTTTCGCATTCTCAATATGATATTTCAAAGAATCATCCGTGATTCCCTGTGCCATCAAAGCAACCACAGTAATGATGCATCGTGTTTTTATATCGATATCTGGATCGTTCCAATTTTCACCAAATAATACATCATCATTAAAATGCGCAAACGCAGGCGCAAATTCACCCAACGCTTTTCTACCAGCAGTTTGTACAATTTTTTCTGCCATATGGCCACCTCCTGTTTCTATCCATGTGTTGATTATTTCTTGCAAGGATATTATTATTTATTTGATAGAAGAAAACAATCTCCAGATTTTTGATCCTGGTGTTTATGCCACACATTCAATAATGTGGATAGAAAAGAGGTCCCATGCCCCAAAGAAAACCTGATCTTCGTGTCATAAAAACACGTAAAGCCATCAAAAATGCCTTTAAAGAAATGGTCATGGAAATGGATGCGTCCAAGATCACGGTGAAAGAATTATCCGAACGAGCCCAAATTCATCGCAAAACCTTTTATCTTCATTACACGACCATTGAAGCTCTTTATGAAGATGTATTAAAAGAAGTTTCTGAAAGCTATTATCAAGCCATTGATCAAATCGCTCCTGATGCTCCCTTTTTTGAAGTCAATCGTGTCTTTTTTACCTTTATGTCCAGACAAGAACCGTATGTAGAAAAAATGGTTTGTGACCCAAGCTATCGGGATTTTGCCGATAAACTCTTTCTCGCTACCCTTTCGCATAATCGCCATCGGTATAATCCGTATCAAAACTATTCACGACCGGAACAAAATATCATCAATACCTTTTTAGCGTTGGGATCGGTCAATATTTATCGTCGCTGGGTCGCCGATAAAAAACAGGTTCCCTTAGAAAAGTTGATTGACCTAACCAATGAACTATTCATGCATGGAGTCGCATCTATACGCAAGGAGGAAAACAAATGAATTTCGAAGATCTCTTATTCCAACGTCGCAGCATTCGCCAATATACACATGAATCCATTCCTAAAGAAAAACTACAAAAAATCTTGCAGGCCGGTTTATTAGCTCCATCCAGTCGAAATAAAAAACCTTGTCAATTTTATGTGATCCATAAGAAAGACATCTTAGAACAATTAGGTCAAATCAAACCATCAGGTGCTTTTATTGGTGATGCCAATGCCGCCATCATCGTAATGGTCGATACCTCCCTTTCTGATGTTTGGATCGAAGATTGTTCCATTGCGATGAGTTATATGCAGTTGATGGCTACCGCATTAGATATTGGTTCTTGTTGGGTTCAAATGCGCAAACGCAAAAACGAACATGGAAAAGACGCTGAAGAAGTGGTTAAAGAAATGATTGGTGTTCCCAATACCTATCATCTTGTCGGTATACTATCTTTGGGCATACCTGCACAAACGGTATCCCCACATACAGAGGCTGAATTGGATATTTCTAAAATCCATGAAATATAGTACATTATTATTGATATTATAAAAAAATCAGGAAAGAGAGAATGAAGAAATTACTAACAACCTTTTTTGGATTGGCTTTGGTTTTTTCAATGATCACCGGTTGTTCAAGTGCCAGTCAACCATTGAAATCCATTGCGATTTATCCCAAAACATTGAATTTAAAACCTAAAGATACCAAACAATTAAAGACGGTATTAACACCAAAAGATACCGAGGATACATCTCTGATCTGGTCAAGCAGTGATGAAAATGTAGCCAAAGTGAGTGACAAAGGCAAAGTCACCGCAGTCGGTAGTGGATCTTGTACCATTACAGCCGCATCTTCAAAATATTCCAAGATATCAAAAGACATTGCAGTGACTGTCAAAGCAGAAGAAACAACAAATACGAATAATACCATTACCACTACAAGTGATACAAGCAATGTCATTACCTATGTTGCTCCAGCCGATACAACACAAGTGTATCCATCGTATTATTTATCCGAAGCCGAAGTATCCGCCATGGATAAACAAACGATTCAATTTGTGATCAATCAAATTTATGCCAAAAATGGTTATATTTTCCAAACCCAAAGCTATCAAGATTACTTTAGTCAAATGTCTTGGTATAAACCAATATCTCATAATATTTCACCATCCGATATGTCAGCCATGGATCGAGCTAATGTGAATTTATTAATCAAATATCGTGATACTTCCATTAATGATGTGGGTTATATTTGGACATATTATGCAACAAATAGTCAATTAACGGAAAGCTATGTCCGTCAATTATCACAATATGATATTCAATTATTGATCAATACGATCTATGCGAAAAATGGCTATTTATTCCATACACCAGAAATCTTGGCCATGTTTAATAGTCAACCTTGGTATCATGGTACACAATCGGATCAAAGCAAGATTTCTCTCTCATCACTTGATCAATCCAATTTAAATCTATTAGTTGCCCATCGACAATAGATATATAAACCAGAATTTCAAAACAATTCTGGTTTTTTTGTACATTGTTTTTATCAATCTTTCAATTGTTGTTTACAACAACATTGACAAGAATTCACATTTTCCTCCTAGACTATGAATAGAAGGGATTCTTAGAGGAGGGTAAACACAATATGAAGAATTCACACATAACAACATTTTTTCTTGCAACAACCTTGCTCATACCAAATGGTATGGTCAATGTAGCTGCGCAAGAACCTACAACCGAACCAACAGCGGAACAAACAAATACAACAGAAACCGCTCAAACAACACAACAGGCCAATACGGTAGATACCACACAACAAGCAACCGTAACCTATGGAACTCCTACATGGACCTGGGCCAATGACTATAGCTATGCCTATGCAACACAAACAAGCAGTAATGGATCACAAAAAACAACCAAATTCACAGCCACTTCACAAGTTATCAAACCCGTTTTATGTATCCAAGATGGTACCACTCGATATACAGTCAAACTTTCAAATGGCAATGGCGGATACTATGTCGATCAAAAAACGGTTACCATTTCGAAAAATACAGCTACCCATCATTTTGGAAACCCGGTTTAGACTTGGAAACAAAAGAGTGATGGATCTTATAGTGTGACTTGCCAATTAACTTGTTCCCTTTGTGGAAAGAAAGAATATGTGGCACCAAAAGTAACGAAAATGGTGACAGAAACAACTTGTGAAAAAGAAGGTAAGATCACATATACAGCCACTTCCAAATTTGATGGTAAAACTTACACTGATACAAAGACCGTTACTACACCAGCAACCGGTCATAATTGGAAAGCACAATCATGGAATTGGAACCAGCAACATGTACGGATGAAGGAAAAGTTCAATACACCGCAAAAGTTGCGAATCCAGATAAACCAGGTAGTACTTTTGTAACCTTTAAGACAGTTAAGACACCAATTGATCCAAATGGACATGCCTTTGATGTTGACGAAAATAAATGGGTATGGAGCGATGATCATCAATCTGCTACCTTGATCAAGACTTGCTTCTTTTGTGGTAAAGAAATCTCTTATGAGGCAAAAGTGACAAAACAAGTCACAAAAGAACCAACTGCTTCATCAAATGGTGAAAAGACATTTACAGCTACTGTTTCTTTGGATGGAAAGACTATACAGAATCGAAAACGATTACTCTAAAAAAGAAAGCTTCGTCTACTACATCAACAATAAAAACGACATCGGCAACACCAACAAAAGCAACCGTTACTAACACAACCAAAAAGACAACGGATGTCAATACCGGAGTCAATCGAATGACTGGGCTCTTTGCTGGACTTGCCGCCATTTCTAGTGGACACTTTGTTGCATTCAATAAACGTAAAGACTAATTGTATTTTGCCAGGCAATATGCCTGGCTTTTTTGTGCACTAAAAACTAAAAAAAGCTCGATTTCTCGAGCTTAAACCATTTGAGGCGTATCCCAAAGATTCAATGTTTGACCAATGCCTTTTGCCAATGCATTTCGATAGACGATTGTTCCCCACGCAATATCTTCAATGGGCATACCACCAACTGAATAAATAATGACTTCATCATCTTTTCGATGCACAGGAATATTGCCTAATAAAACATCACCCAAATCATCCACTTGATCAATTGACATCTTGCCTTCGGCAATTAGATCCATCACATGCACGGCCGGAATCGGTACCGTCTTATACGCATCGGGTTTCATTTCTTCTTCCCAGGCTTCATATAATTTAATATTATCGGTTACCGTTCGGGCACGATTGATCACAAAATCATCATCGAATCGTAACGCGGCGGTGGACTCAATCACTGCACCTGGCTTGATCCAGTCTTCGGCAATATATGGATAAATCGATGTATCCCCCGTTGTTGGTGTGGAAGTGGAAACCGAAACAATATCGGCATCCTTAACAGCTTCTTCGATCGTTTCGACAGGATATACATCCACATTTGGATAGGTGTCTTTGACATGTTGTACAAACCGATCCAAAGAAGCTTTTCCACGACCTTTGACCTTGACCGTTTGTAGACTTGGACGAACTGCCATCGCTGCTGCTAATGCCGTCTTGCTCATGACACCTGGCCCGACAATACCAATTACTTTGGCATCGTCTTTCGCAAAATATTTAAAGCCAACTCCAGGTACCGCACCCGTTCGATAAGCGGATAAAATATTGGCTGACATGAATGCTTTGGGCGCTCCCGTATCTTTATCATTCAAGATCAAAGTCAAGATGGAACGAGGCAAGCCCTTCTGCTTATTTTCCGTGTTCGATCCATACCATTTCATTCCGGCCATATCAAATTTGCCACCTAAATAAGCTGGCATTGCCATGAATCGACGATCCGGTCCATCCACCGGCATTTCTGGGAATGGTGATTCTTTTGGAAACATGACCATACAACCATGGGAGTTGCCATTGGCACCACCCATTCGATAGTTTCCAATCTTCAATAATTTAAACATCTCTTCCATGGTTTCCACACAAGATGCCATATCTTTGACACCCGCTTTCACCATATCTTCTTCATTTAAATATAAGAAATCAATTTTCGGATACGCCATGATCATTCTTCCTCCTTTTGTTGTTTTTGTCGATGAGCAACCAAATACAACGGATGCTCCATTGCCATGACTTCGGATATTTCTAATGGCTTGAATAAAGGTCTTTTAAAACGTACTTTGCACCAAACCACCGAATAAATAGCTAACAGTACAAAGATCAAACCATCAATTTCAAAAATTAGATTGCGTGTAACTGGATTTCCATCAATATTCCAGATCATCATTGTTGTCCCAATCGCAGAAATGATGGGTAGAAGAATACCGCCTGGCACTTTGAACGTACGTGGTGCCTTGGGCAATCGAAATCGGAAAATGATGACATTGATATCGGATACGATATAAGAAACCATCCAGAAAACGATGGCAACGGAAATCATGAATGTCAAAGAAGAACTTTCCGATAAGCCAAACAAATTGGCACATATTTCCAAGATTCCAATCAACAGCACCCCAATGTAGTACGATCCATGTTTGTTGGTTCGTAAAAAGAAGGTGGGCAACAAATTGATCTTGGCCATACCTGCACACATAAAGGAAAACGCATTGATGGCTGAATTGACGGTGCTAATAACAGCCAAGGCCGAAACCAAGATCATCCAATAAGAACCCAACATGCCCAATAAGGCATGGCCATACAAGATATGTGGTGCAGCACTTTTCCCTAACTGGGCATAGGGCACATACTTTGTCATGCCCACAACAACCAAGATTTGCATCACCAAGATGATGACCAAACTTAATACCATCCCAAGCGGTACATTTCTTCTTTCGTTCTTGACATTTTTCGCAATGGGAATGACAAACTCACAACCAATAAATAAGAAGAAGGCCAAACCTAAGAACCCAAGAATATCTGATGGCGAAGTCGCCAAATTGGCAGGCTGGGAAACCATGGGATGGTTCGATAAACCAAAAGCGCCAACGAATCCCATGATCATCAAGGATCCAATCAATACATAAGCAACCACATTTTGCACTTTCGCAAAAATGTCGACACCATGTAAATTGGTAATGATCAATACGATCAACATTGTAATTGAAAATGCACTACCAGGAATATTGGTTGAAAAGACGGAGATGATGGCATTGCCAAACATCGCACTTTCCACCGACCCAGCAATCATCTGACAAACCAGATAACCACCAACCATGGTCAAGATGGTCACAAAGGGTCCCATACCGGCTAATGTATATTGGGCCAATCCACCGGTTAAGTTTGGCATCAATGCATTTAATTCAGCCATAGATAAAGCGGTTAGAATATTGATGGCACAAGCCAAGACCATCGCCACAATAAAACCGGTACCCAAAGCACTTGTTCCTTGGCCAAGTGACATTAAGCAACTGGTCGCAACGATCAGACCCACACCAGTCGCAATCGCACTTGGCAAACCTAATTTTCGTTCTGCCATAAGCGTTACCTCAATGCATCGATACCTTCTTCACCTGTACGCACACGAATGACACGGCTTACAGGTGAAACAAAGATCTTTCCATCGCCGATATGACCGGTATACAATTCTTTTTTGATCAATTCGATGACCGGATCCACTTGCTCATCTTCAACAATGACCATGATCATCTGTTTCGGAAGTAGTTCCATTTTTTCATGAATTTTTGGCTCATATTCACGTGTACCTTTTTCTACACCACATCCAATGACTTGATAAACCGTCATTCCACTGACTTTTTTCTTGCTTAAACCTTCCTTTAGTGCACTCAAGTCACTACGCGATGTAACCACTTCAATTTTTGAATAATTCATAGGAATTCCTCTCCTTCTATCTATGCAAAAAACGTCTATTCCCAAAAGAATAGACGTCTTTGTCATATAAAATATAAACTTATTGTATGCAGTGAAAACACGAAATACTTGTAAAAATCAAAACGATAAATAATTCGTATCTTTAATTCGGTTTTTATACTGTTCCTGCTTAATTCGCTTTAAATATTGCTTCGGCGTGATGCCTGCATATTTCTTAAAATCACGAATAAATTGCGATTGATCATAATATCCCAAATTGACGGCTGCCTCCGTCATTTTATTTGGTTGCCCATAATTTAAAAATTCCAAGGCCCGCTGAAACTGAATGATCTTACAAAACGTTTTGGGCGAAAATCCCATTTGTTCGTGAAACACCCGATTGATATAACTTTCACTATATCCGGTTTGTTCCGCTATGGATGAAATACGAATCAAGCCATCGGATAGATAAGCCCTTTTGGTGATATCCATCACCAAGGCACGCTTGCCATATGGCTTTTCCTGTTGCTTCTCCAATTTGACATATTCCTGTAAAAAGATGCGAATCCGCTGATAAAAATCCGTTTGTGTCACCATTTGATCGATCAAGGCTGTCGTTTTCATCAAACGATCCAAAGGAATGCGTTGGCCAATCAGATCCTTTAAGATGATATCCACACCCGCTGGATGATAACCAGGAATAAAACGAACACCAAATACATCTTGATGGCTATCCCAATGTTGCATCTGACAAGATAAAACTGGTCCACAAGCATAGGCAAGCATTTTATTTTGGGTATATTGAAACACCAAATCGATACATGCATCTGGTACCACATCAAACGTCCTTGCTTCATGAAGACCAAATGTGTAAAAATGCGAAATCCCCTGCGTCCAATAGATTTCTTGTTTAAAGTGATCAGCCTCTAAGACAAAATACGGTTGCGTTGGTCTTAGAAACTGTGCTTTCTGCCAAGTCATAATTAAATTTTAGCTTTAAAACGATCATAACGTAAAGCATGAATATCAATTTCAGTACGATCTTCATCAATCAACTGAGCAAGTTGATGACCGATGGCCGGCGCAATCCCAAAACCATGACCATTTAAGCCACAGGCCATGATCAATCCCGGCACTTCATCGACTTTTCCAAGTACCGGCACACCATCCACCATATGATCCATCCAGCCGGCCCATGTACGAACAATTTTCGCATCGGCTAGATCCGGAAAATATTTCATGATTCCTCGACAAATACAAGATGCTGTCAAACTATTACACATCTGCATGCCCTGATCATCTTTGGTGAATCCTTCCAATCCAGAAGATCCGCCAAATACAAACGAACCATGCTTGGTTTGATGACCATAAAAATCCGCTTCAGCTGTACCTAACATTTGATCAAACATTGGTGGTTCGGCTTCGGTTACCAAAGCCTCCAACATGACCGGTTGCATCGGCACATCAATTCCTACACTGGCCGCCAATTTACGACTGCCCAGACCAGCTGCTAATACGATCGTATCGGCTGTATATACATTATTTTCAGTGATGACTTGGGCTAATCGACCATGGATCTTCTTTAATTCGATGACCTTTTCACCCGTGATAAAACGAGTACCCAATTTACGTGCAGTCTTATAAAAACCTAAAGTTGTGGTCAGCGGATTGGCATGTCCATCCGTCGGACACCAACTTGCACCTATGACCTCATCGGATAAATATGGATTGATTTTCCGTACTTCATCGCCATCGATCATACGAACATCCAAGCCAACCGCTACCGCACGATCGGTTAGACCTTGGAGGATTTCCAAATGTTTTGGAGTCTTACCCAAGCGCAAGTTCCCATCTTGATGATATTCACAATCCACTTCCAATTCTTCCGATAAATGCGGCCATAAATTTTTGATACCAAACATCACCAATGGCAATTCTCGAGGATCTCGACCCGATTGACGAACTCCGCCACCATTTCGACTCGAACCCCCATTGCCAATATGATCACTAGCCTCTAAGACAATGACACGTTTGTTTCGCTTGGAAAGATAATACGCTATCGAAGAACCAATGATTCCCGCACCAATAATGATGACATCTGCTTTGTTTTCCATATCAAGCATCCTCCTTTGCTTCATCGGCAAGAATATGCATTTCGGTTGGACGCATCGGAGCTCGTGAGGTAGCCGGTTCCAACTCAGCTGGAGATATGCCTAATTCTTTGGCAATGATGTTTTTTACCAAACGCCCACAAGTTTGTCCTTGGCAAAGGCCCATACCCGTACGTAAATAACGACGAACTTCCGTCATTGTAAACATACCTTCATGAACGGCTTTACGAATTTCTCCCTTGGTGACTTCTTCACAACGACAGATGATCAAATCATCATCGGGTCGTGGAACAAATTCACCAATATCTCTGGATCGATCATTGACACTATGCATTTTCTTGACCTCCCTGAAAGAATCTAGCTTTCATGGCATATTCTTTTGGCACTTTGATCGTTAATAAATGGGTCTGATCAAAAGCTGGTGAAGATTTCACATCAATGACTTCGGCTTCACAAATGGGTTTGCCACTTCGGGATAAAGCCATGCCTTTATCGCCCGTAGTTGGTAATGGTAAAAACTCATAAGGAAGGGTAATGGATGCATATTCTTCTTCAAAACTTTCATCAACTAAGAAAATGGCTTGACCGGAACAAGATGCAACACACATACCACAACCAATACATTGTTTATCTTCATCCACAACCGGCAAGGAAGTAATTTGTTCGCCAATTTTGATACAATGCATCGGACAAGCATCTTGACATGGATTGCAAGGAATATTCTGGGTACATTCCATGATGGGATGAACGCCCACACGATGGGTGATGCCCGGGAATCGTTCAATTTCATCATCCGCTACATATCCATGTTTCAAAAGATTTTGTGAGATATCGATACCTTCATCCGTCTTTTCAATTTTCTTTCCTTTATTTTTCGGAGCAAACATACCTTGACGCAAAGAATCCAATGCCGA
Source organism: Absicoccus intestinalis (assembly GCF_033971885.1). Lineage (NCBI taxonomy): Bacteria > Bacillati > Bacillota > Erysipelotrichia > Erysipelotrichales > Erysipelotrichaceae > Absicoccus > Absicoccus intestinalis. The sequence goes on from NZ_JALBUS010000005.1 coordinate 17,396, forward strand.
ATCCAAAGCTTCTAAGGAAGTATCTCGTTCTGCTTTGTCGATAAAGCCAAGATATTCACTCGCAGCAAGACCGGCCATACGACCTTCGATCATGGCTGAGCTCGCCTCTTCAATACCCGATACATCACCGGCTACATAAATACCTGGAATCGAGGTTTGCCCCTGTTTATCACAGATTGGAACTTGTCCTCCTCGTTTCGGATTGTCTTCCATTTTACATCCTGCCATCTTCAACAATTGCGACATGGGTGATAAACCAACAGCCAAACAAATGGTATCGACATCAAAATGTTTTTCGGTTCCGGGAATAAATTGAAAATGAGAATCCACTTCCGCAATGGTGACCCCGGTTACATGATCTTTGCCTTCGGCTTTCACAATGGTATGGGATAAATAGAAAGGTACCCCGGTTCGAGCGACTTTAGCAGCATGTACTCCATAACCACCAATTCTTGGAGCAGCATCCACTAGCGCAACTACATCACAACCACATTGCAACAATTGGAAACTAACAACCAAACCTACATTGCCAGAACCTAACATCAATACCTTGTTTCCTGGTTTAACACCATGCAGGTTCATCATTGTTTGCGCTGCTCCGGCACCAATCACACCAGGAAGGGTCCATCCATCAAATGTGACCATGTTTTCACTGGCTCCTGTCGCAATGATGATGGCATCTCCTTTATAATGATGGATCTGATCATGGATACGAACGGTCAATTCCTTTTCTTGATACAAGCCACAAACCGTTGCATTCAAGACCACTTCGACACCGGCTTCATCGGCTTCGGCTAATAAGCTTTCCCCAATCTTAAATCCTCGAATCTTGGCTTTATGTTCCTTGGAACCAAAGAATTTATGAATTTGTTTAAATAACTGACCGCCTGGTTTTTCATTTTCATCAAATACCACAACGTGAAGGCCTTTTTTGGCGGCTTCGATCGCAGCGGATAATCCAGAAGGCCCAGCCCCGACAACAATGAGATCATATCGTTTCATTTTTGGTCACCTTCTTTCATAGCACGAACCCCATATTGTGTTTGTACTTGCATGCCGGCTTTCAATGGAGTGACACAAGTACGAATATTTGGTTTTCCATCAACAACCATGACACAATCGGTACATCGACCAATGGCACAAAAGATACCTCTAGGTTTATGTTGTTTATTCGTATAGCGATGCACCATGACACCTTGTGCTTTCAAAGCCATGGCAATGGGCTCTCCTTCATAGCCTTGCATGGGTTTGCCATCAAAATAAAATGTGATCAAATTTCCCTTTTCTTGTTTCCCTAAAATCGGATGTTCTGCAATTCTTGCATCCATTGTTCTCATCCTTTCTACAAAAGAAAAAGGCGTCTATGAATCTTTCCTTCTAGACACCTTTATCTATAGGCTTATAATACATAAGCGATTGGCTTAAAAATTGTAAAAATCAATACTAATGGATGTTTTTTATGAAAATTCAAATGATTCGGTTTTTTCTATGCGTTCATTTCACCAGCTAATTCAAATCCTTTCTTGGCAACCAAGACCGCAATAAATTCATTGATAATGGCAGCCGCCGCAATCGTACCTTGTACAATATGTACTAAGTTTGGTTCTTGGGATAAAGTAGCACAAATGATGCCAGTAAAAATCAAAGAGACACCGCTATGGGGTAATAAGGTCAAACCCAAATATTTTTAGGAAAAAATGATCGTTTTATTCAATCGATGGTGCAATTTGCACAGGCCTATGCCAATCAAAATGAAGATGATTATCAAACTTTTCTACAAGCGCTAAAATAAAGCTGTAACGATTTCGCTACAGCTTTTTATGCAATATGATTGGCTTTTAATACATCTGATACTTCTTTGACCCCAATAATTTGTAACTGATCTTTTACTTCTTGAGGCACATCTTTTAAATCACGAATATTTTCTTCCGGAATATAAATGGTCTTTAATCCGGCACGAGCCGCCGCCATTAACTTTTCAGGCAAACCACCAATCGCGCTAACTACCCCGCGTAAAGAGACTTCACCAGTCATACCAACCGTAGGATCTACTTTTTTACCAGTGACTAAGGAAGCTAAGGCCGTCGTTAGAGTAATACCCGCCGAAGGTCCATCTTTTGGTACCGCTCCTTCTGGCACATGAATATGTAAATCATTTTCTTCAAACAATTCTTCTTTTTCCGGGAACATAGATTTCACAATACTGATGGCAATTTGTGCCGACTCCTTCATGACATCCCCCAACTGACCCGTAATGATGGTCTTGCCTTGACCTTTGGTAAATAAAGTTTCAATAAATAAAATTTCTCCACCAGCACTTGTCCAAGCAAGACCAGTCACGATACCCGGCTTGGTTTCCGTTAGTTTTCGACCATGACGAATCGGTTGCATATCCAATAGTTCAGGTAGATCTTCAGATAAGACCGTAACTTTTTTATCATCGTCTTGTTCTACATGAACAGCAACGGAACGACAAAGTGTATCCAAACGATTCTTTAAACCACGAACACCACTTTCCATCGTATAACCTGAAATCATTTCTTCAATGGTTGGATCTGGTACTTCCAACATATCCTTTGTGATGCCCATAGATTCCATGGCTTTTGGCAACAAATGTTTTTTCGCAATTTGTAACTTATCCGATGCAGAATAACCAGAAAAACGAATCACTTCCATACGATCCAATAATGGTTCAGGAATCGTATCCATCGTATTGGCGGTACATACAAATAAAACATCCGATAAATCATAAGGTACATTCATATAGTGGTCGGTAAAGGTAGAATTTTGTTCAGGATCCAATACTTCCAATAAAGCACTGGCTGGATCGCCATTATAAGAAGAAGATAATTTGTCCACTTCATCTAAGACCATGACTGGATTGGATACCCCACTTTTTTTGATTCCATCCACGATTCGTCCAGGCATCGCACCAATATAGGTCCGACGATGACCACGAATATCCGCTTCATCACGGACACCGCCTAAACTGACGCGCACATATTTTCGATGCAAAGCATCCGCTATACTTTTGCCAATGCTTGTTTTCCCTGTACCTGGTGCACCGACAAACAAAAGAATGGAGCCCGATTGCTGCTTCTTTAAATTCATCACCGCAATTTGTTGGATGATCCTTCGCTTGATCTTCTCCAAACCAAAGTGTTCGCGATCCAAAACGGCTTCGGCTTCTTTCAAATCAATCTTTTCCGGTGCTTCCTTTCGCCATGCGAGTGAAGTCATAAAATCCAAATAGTCATAAAGCATACCATATTCAGGACTGTTGTTGCCTTCTTGTTTTAAACGATTCAAGGCTTTTTCCGCTTCTTTTCGCGCATCTTCATTCATACCCGATTCTTCAATTCGCATCTGTAAGCGACGAATATCCGTTACATTTTCCGGGTGCATATCATCCAATTCTTTTTGCAGATAATCCAATTGTTTTTTAATGGCTTGTTCTTTATACAATTTTCGATAATCTTCCTGCTGCGCCCGAGCAGCATCATTTTGAACTTGTGCGGTCTCACTAAATTCATACATGATCTTTTCAATGGCTTCGGCTCTTTGAGCACGACTATCCATTTCCAATAAATGATATCGCTCTTCATTGGTAATCGTTAACCAAGGCGAGGCCGTAACGACCATTTGCTCCAAAGAATCAAATCCTTGAATAAAGTTCTTTGCGTCCCTGCCCCAAGGGGTATTTTCACTAAACTCTAAAATAGCTTCTTTGATGCCTTCAACTTTCTGTGCTTCCGTTGCACTATCGAGATCATCAATATCATTCAAACGTGTTAATGAAAAATCGAATGTTTGATCCGCTACTTTATAAATATCATTTAAGCGAACGCGATTATTGGTTTCAATAGCCACATATCCTTGGTCATTGACCTCCGTAATTTCCCCACGCACACCAATTGGATAAAAACTATTTTCATCCAAATCTTCGGGTGCTGTCTTTTCCTTTTCCATTAAAAATAAAACACGACTTCCTTGTGTCGGTTCATGGTTGGTGACTTCTTTAAAATCTTCCGTTTGAAAATACACTCTTGTATTGGGAAGAATCAACGTGTTATAAATCGGTAAAAGTATCATAAATAAACACCTCCGTTTTTAGCACTGTAGTTTGTCAAGTGCTAATCATGGGCTAAATATACCCCTGGCTCGTATAAATGTCAAGCCATACAATCAAAAATAAAACGATCTTTTGATATCTTTCTCATAAAATTCACATTCTTGGTATAATAATTCATATGTCCAATTTGGGGAGGAATGTACATGACATTGAAATATGCCTGCAAACAATCATTGCCCGTGATGGCTGGTTATATCGTTCTTGGTCTTGGTTTTGGCGTGCTGCTCGAAGCCAAAGGATATGGTCCAATCTGGGCACTTTTGATGAGTTTATTTATTTATGCCGGTTCCATGCAATATGTAGCCATTGATCTGATCACTTCTGGTGCTAGCCTGATCACCACGGCCCTGATGACCCTGATGGTCAATGCTCGCCATCTCTTTTACGGCTTATCCATGATCGATCGATATCGAAATACCCAACCCTATAAACCGTATTTGATCTTTGGTCTGACCGATGAAACCTATTCTTTGGTCTGTAGCGGTGAAGTGCCTTCCGGCATTGATCAAAATAAATATTATTTTTTTGTGACCCTGCTTGATCAAATCTATTGGATCATCGGTAGTGTACTTGGTGGTCTGTTAGGCAGTGTCTTCACATTCAATACAACGGGCATTGATTTTGCGATGACAGCCCTTTTCCTAGTGGTTTTTACCCAACAATGGCTAGACACCAAAAATCATATCAGTGCGATCATTGGTGTTTTTTGTTCCATTCTGTGTCGATGGCTTTTTGGCCCGGATCAATTCTTGATTCCCACTATGATTTCGATCACCTTCCTTTTGACTATCTTTCGAAAGCGCCTAGAAAGCGAGGAAACCCATGACTGATTCACATACCTTACTTTTGATCATTATCATGGCTATTGTGACCATTTTTTTACGCTTTTGCCCTTTTCTTGTTTTTGGCAATAAAAAAGAAACCCCAACATATATAACCTATTTGGCATCGGTATTACCTTACGCCATCATGGGTATGTTGGTGGTTTATTGTCTTCGTAATATTCAATGGGTAGAAACGCCTCATGGCTTACCCGAGTGCATCGCAACGCTCGTTGTCGTTGGCTCCTATGTTTGGAAACGAAATACTCTATTGAGCATTGCCGGGGGAACCATTTTATACATGTTTTTGGTTCAAGTGATCTTTTAATGTTTTTGCCAAAAAGAAATCGCTTTTTCAAGCCATCCTTGGGCAACCGTACCTTCACCCAAACCAAAGCCATGCGATAAACCAGGAAATATATCGATTTGCGCATCGGTTCCATTCGCTTTGATCTTTTGAATACGTCGAGTCATCGCTTGATACGATGCGATCCAATCATTGGTGCCAACACAAGCAGCCATTCTTACGCCAGCTGAACCACCCCATAATGAATAATTTGCCATCGGAATCCCCAATTCCTTTTGATGAGTAAATAAAAAGGCGATGGCACAAGCCAAGTCTTCACAAGCTGTTTGTGCCCCGGGACGATAAATCAACGCAAACGCATTGTATCCTTTTTTTGATAATTCCAAAGCAACGGGAAAACTATCTTACATCGCTCCTACATACGCAAACCTGCATTCACAATAGCGGTTGGTACCTTTTCTTTTCCTGGAAAGAAAAAGAGACCCGTATTGCGCTTTCTTACATCCCTCTGCTTTTCTTCTTCTGAATAGATATCATAAAAAATGGTGTAGCCATTTTCTTTCTGATCATGTAAAAACTGTACGATCTCTACGGTTTTATCTGGATTGATATTGTTGTACCAAGTCAAGCTAAGATCACCTAGGGTACTACCATTCATATATCCTGGATCGACAGGAAATAATAACTGACCATAGTTCTCAAAAAGGGAATCTTCTATTACATCCCGGATTGGTGTTTGTTTTGTATACATTCCATCACTTCCCTACTTCATTCTATGGATTCCTGTTCTTTTGTACAATATCGAATACCTATGGCACCATACATCTATTGAATACTAAAAAAGAGCTGTATCAGCTCTACTCTTGATCAAATAATGCCGTCGAATAATACCGTTCGGCTGTATCAAGAAGAATGGTCACGACCGTTTTTCCTTTTCCTAATTTTTTGGCTAATTTCAATGCAGCCGCTACATTGGTCCCACTGGAAATGCCACAAAGAAGACCTTCTTTACAAGCAAGCTGTTTAGCCGTTTGTATGGCTTCTTCATCGGAAATGATACAAATATGTGAATAAATGTCTTGATCCAAAATCGGTGGGATCAAACCATCACCAATCCCCATTTGTAGATGTGTACCCACTGGCTTACCCGAAAGAATGGCTGCTTTTTCTGGTTCGACCACCCAAATTTCAATATTTGGATTTTTGGCTTTTAATACTTCACCAACACCAGTGATCGTACCACCAGTACCAATACCGGAACAGAACCCATCAATCGGACCATCCACTTGTTCTAAGATTTCTTGTGCGGTATAGGTTTTATGTGCCAAAATATTATTTTCATTCTCAAATTGTTGGGGTACAAATACACGTGGATCTTCCTTGGCCATTGTATTGGCTTTAGTGACACAAGCTTGAATGCAATCGCCAATATTGCCAGCATCATGCATTAAAATCACTTCGGCTCCGTATTGTTTGACCAATTTTCGTCGTTCTTCACTGACAGAATCGGGCATGATGATGATCGTCTTATATCCTTTCACAGCAGCTACCAAAGCCAATCCCACGCCTTGATTGCCTGAGGTTGGCTCAACAATGATGGTATCTTTATGGATCTTTCCTTGTTTTTCAGCCTGTTCGATCATCGTCAATGCCGTTCTTGTCTTGATGGACCCACCAATATTCACACCTTCAAATTTCACCAATACTTGCGCATCTTCTTCATTTGTCAATCGTTGTAAACGAATCATCGGTGTATGCCCCACCGCTTCTAAAACTGTATGATAAATCATGTATTTACTTCCTCTATGTACAAGTTTTAGTATAGTACAGTCTACTTTTCATAAACATCCAATGCTTCAAATAAAGCATGTGGCAGACCTCGAGGTCCACGGATAGCATATACGCCAAATTCATTCTTTAATCGAGAAAAAGAAAATGCTTCAGGTGGATATCTTTTTAATAATCGTATTTTCATCAATGCGGATATGTTTAAATTCTTATCTTTATACAGATAAGGAATATGCGTTTGGATTACTTGGCATTCATAAAGGATGGCGGATATAGGTGCACCCACATACATAAACACAAGATCACCAACTTGGATGCCGCGTCCTTGTTTCCAATCGATTGTTTGAACATCATCAAAAGCATGTTCGATATCATAGTATTTCGGATTGGCTGGTATGATCCATTCTTTCAATCCACGTTTTTTTGATTTCTTGGATTTTGAGCCAGCCACACGATAACTTTCATCAATCCAACGATATATATCTTCTAAGTCAATGGTGCCATCCAATTGAATCGATAGCCAATTTCCTTTCTGATGATTTCGATCATAGCCTGGCTCATCCACCATGATATCCACTAAAAAAGGATCACTGACCTTCACATCCAAAATGTCTTCTTCCGTCCCATAAAGACCGAGTTGTTTACTCGGTACACGCAATATCCGTGCAAAACAAGCATGATTGTCTTGGCGGTTCCATACTGGATCGGTTGGTGCATTCACAAAAGGATAGTCTGGATCAATGCCATATTGTTTTTGTATATACTGGATGATTGCTTCTTTCATTGTTATCCTCGTTTATTGAAATATATCATAAATCGTCCATTTTTCCTATTCATCTGTTTTTTATATACGAACAAATTTCCGGTTGACACAAATAAAAATTATGATATGGTTGTAACAGATAAAAGAATTCTTCGGGGTTGGGTGAAATTCCCTATCGGCGGTAGAGTCCGCGAGCCGTACGGCATGATCTGGTGCAATTCCAGAACCGACAGTATAGTCTGGATGGTAGAAGAAAGATGCTTTTTTATATGCATGCATACCAGTACCCGAACGGTGCTGGTTTTTTCTTTTTCGAAGATCCTTTTGTCCAAAAGAAAAAGGAGACGTATGATGAAAAATTGGAATGTGAAAAAATTAGTATTTACTGCGATGTTGACTGCCGTTGCCGGCGTTTTGATGTCATTGGAAATCTCTGTGCCATTGATGCCGGTATTCTACAAAATTGACTTTTCGGATGTACCAACTGTCATTGCTTTATTTACGATGGGACCATTATCGGCAACCATGGTCGAAATCATCAAGATTCTCATCAAAGTATTGACCGTAGGTACAAATACAGCTTATGTCGGTGAATTGGCCAATGTGCTTGGTGTTGCCGTTTTTGTGATCCCAACATGGATCGTTTATACCAAGATGGGAAAAACCAATAAAGCCATTTTTGCTTCTTTGGTCATTGGCGTATTGGTTCGAACGGCTTGGGCATGTTTCTGTAACGCGTATATCACTTTGCCTCTCTATGCGAAAGCGATGAGCATGAATTTAAACGATGTGATCAAAGCGGTTAGCTTTGCGAATGGCAATATTACCAATCTTCGTAGTTTTATCATGTTGGCAACCATTCCATTCAATATCATTAAGATCTCATTGAATTATATTATTGGCTATGTCGTTTATGATCATGTTGTCTTGAAACATACCGCCTTCAAAGTAGAAAGACATACCGCATGAAACAGTATTATGCGAATGGAACACGATTGGAAATGGAACAAATCAACAAAGAAGAAGCCATCGTCCTTATTCCATTGGGTGCTTTGGAACAACATGGTAATCAAGCCCCTTTGGGAACCGATTACTTCATTGCCAACACCATGGCACAACGTATCTTTGATCAATTCGAAGATACCTTTCCCCTTCTTGTTTTTCCAACCATACCCATTGGATTAAGTACTGAACATAAGCATTTTTGTGGTTCGATCACCTATAAACCCATGACCTACTATGCGATGTTGTATGATATTTGTGCAAGCTTAGCCCATCATGGTTTTCAAAAAGTCGTCTTGTTGGTGTGTCATGGTGGTAATGCCCCTACAGCTCAAATGATATCAAGAGAAATTCGCTCCGATTTTGGGATGAATGTCTTTGTCTTGCAGTCCGGTGCTTTTGATGATCCACGCGTGCAAGCAACCATATCGAAAGGAAATACGTTTGATTTTCATGGCGGTGAAATGGAAACGTCCATGGTCATGGCTATCGATGAAAACTTGGTTCATTTAGAAACCTGCGAAAAAGGGCATATAAAAAATCAAGCATTCGAAACCCATCTATCTTGGCTAGGGGAAGACTTTGTCACAGAGGATGGAAAGCCCATTGGTATCGGTGGTGATCCAAGCGGAGCAACCAAAGAAAAAGGCGAAATCATCTTCCAAGTTTCCGTAGAACATCTAATTGATGCTTTAAGACAAATTCGCCAATTTCATTAAGCCACAATTTGTGGTTTTTTTATTTTCTTCGATATGTCTTGGCATAGACAAAAACAATCGCAAAAAGAGATAACACAAAGAGAATGCCAATATAAGAAAGAGACTGATTCATCGAAATCTCATGATCAAACATTGTTGCTTGAAAAGAAAATACGTTCTTTATTTCTTTCACAAATAGATTTCCTCCGAGGATTGACTTTTTTATATGAGTCAAGAACCCTTTGGTCAATAAATTACGCATCATCACCGTAATATGTGTGGCCGGCAAAAGATTACAGACCGTTTGGATCGACTTGGAAAATTGCGACAAGGGAATATAGGCACCAATCACAAAGCCACAACCTGCTGATAATAAGCCATAAAAAGCATCACTGGCTGCAGTGCTTCTAAAAAACAAAACAAGGACCATCAGACAGGCTGTTGCGGAGATCGAACCGATGCCAATCGTGCCATACAATCGCAAGATCGTATCCGTTGCTAGGTATAAATGACCGACACTTTGCATAAACAACAAGCCAATGGTAAACAAGAGAGATGTCATCACAAAAGCAGAAATGGTCGCACTGGTGTAATAGGCCAACGCAATTTGATAACGTTTCATGGGGGTTGTCGCAATATCTGCATCGACCTTGCTTTCTTTATCTTTCACAATGGTACTTAAACAACTATAAGGAATGGTGATCAAAGAAGAACCTGTAATTCCTGTCAGTAACATAGTGTACACGATCAAATCGATGGATCGTTCTTGGATTGAAAGATGCATGGCTTGCACGATTTGTTGGATGCTATCGACATAATTGTTTTTTAGAAATAAAAGATAGAGCATAAATACGATAATGGGTGTCAATAAAGAAAAAATAATGGCTTGTCGATCTTTAAAATATAACAGTAAATTTCGTTTTGTGAGTCCAATATATCCATTCATACGCTGCCTCTCTACTCTAATGTATGCCCGGTACAATGTAAAAAAACATCGTCCATGCTCCCTTTGATAATTTCATAGTCTACGATTTCGTTACGATATGTATATAGAAAAGAAGTGATATTGCCATGTATTTCTACTACATAATGATCTTGTTCATAGTGACACGTACCCAGCTGGGATACGATCGTTTCTGCTTCGAGACTTGGTTGGGTGTACCAAAGAAAATGGGTTGGAGCAAAACGATCTTTTAATTGCGATGGCGTTCCCTGTGTCATGATCTTTCCTTGATCTAAGATCACGACATGATCAGCATGAGTGGTTTCTTCCATATAATGGGTGGTCAAAAAAATGGTCATCTTTTTTTCTCTTTGCAGAAAATGAATATATTCCCAAACCAATTTTCGATTTTTGGGATCTAAGCCTGTTGTTGGTTCATCTAAAAATAAAATGCGTGGATCGTGGATCAAGCTTCGGCAAATATCGACTCGTCGTCTTTGTCCACCCGATAAGGTTCCATAGGGCTTTTTCCATAAGGATCGCATGTCAAAAAAAGTTTCAAATTCAGCCAATCGCTGGTTGATCTCGGCTTTTTTCATGCCATAAAAAGTCCCTCGAGTTATGAGATTTTCTTGTACGGTCAACTTGGGATCCAATACGGAATTTTGAAAAACAATACCAATATTTTTACGAATCGCACTATCTTCTTTTCCCAGTTGATACCCGCAAATACGAATATCTCCTTGGTTTTTTTCTAAAATCGTACATAACACATTGATCGTGGTTGATTTTCCCGCTCCATTCTCACCAAGAAAAGCGAATAGTTCTCCTTGTTCAACGTCAAAAGAAATATCATCAACAGCGAGAAGGTCATTGTATCTTTTCGTTAAGTGTTTCACTTCAATAATTTTCATATTGAATTCTCTCTTTCTAAATCGAAAATAGCACATCAAAAATCATAAAAAAAGGGTTTGGCAACTAAGTTGCACAAACACCGAACTAAGATGCATCTTTGTCTTGAATTTCTTTTAAGGCTTCATTGATTTGTTGGGCATCATTCTTACCCATCCAGATCATGATAAACCAAACAAAGATGTAGACAATAAAATAACCAATGGAAATAAAGAGAGCACCTTCTCCATCCGCATACCAACCACAAAGCGATCCCATATACATAACGATGGCATAGACACTCGAAATATGAATGATCGAAGATAGGATCGGATGGAGTTGCAAAATATCTAAAACGAAATAAGGAATGGTACACAAGAAGCCACAAAGCACAAAAGAGATGGGGTGATACCACGACAAATGAAAGGAATAGCCTTGCATATGTTCAATCACACCTTGTATCGAAACCAGACACAAAATGCCAAAGGAAATGGAAATGGCTTGCAGCAATATATCTTTGAAACGCTCCATTACAGATCCAACCTCCTTTTGATTTCTTTGACATAACTTCGGGAAATGATGATTTCTTCGCCATTTAACAATTCAGCACGCATGCGACCACCGATTTCATACTGTACTTGTTTGACCTTTCTAAGATTAATGATCATGGCTTTTGAACAACGTGCAAACAATGGATCGAATATCTTTTCTAACTCATACAATCGATTTTTTGTTTCATAACAAGTATCTTTCAAATAGACATAGGTATGTTTGTCGACGGATTCCACATAATAAATTTGATGCAAAGGAATACGAATGGTTTCATTTCGATGCCGACACCAAATGGTTTGACCACCATTTTCTAACAAATCGATGGCTTGTTGGATCGTTGCTGTCTTTTGTACTGCTTTGATATGAGCCGCTTCTTCTTGGCTTTTTTGAACTTGTTCATAGATGACTTTCATGATTGATTCCTATAAGCCATTAACAATATTGACCGGTCTTTCTCCTTGCGCAATGTGCCTTGCATTTTCCCATTCCAATTGATTGGCACGATGGAAAAAGCCACTCGTACAACCACCAATATGAGGAGAGATGATCACTTTTTGCTGAAGATCGATAGGTAGATGCAACAATGGATTGTCTTTTTGGACGGGTTCTGGAGCTAACGTATCCAGGCCAACACCAGCTAATTTACCGGATCCTAAGGCCTGCACCAAAGCTTGATTATCAACAATTTCACCACGTGCCGTATTGATAAAGTAAGCATTATCTTGCATATTTTCAAAGAATGTCTGATTGCACATATTGGTTGTTTTGGCTGTCACAGGTACATGCATGCTTATGATATTACATGTTTTCAATAATTCATCCAAGGATAGATAAGAAACCGAATATGCATTTTCTTGTTCCTCAGAAAGTCGATGGCGTTTGTAGTAATAGACCTCTGGTGCAAAGGGTTGAAGCAGTCGAGCCACTTCCTGGCCAATATGACCAAACCCAATCAGTCCGACTTTCATTTCGTTGAGTTCATAAATACCATGTGACATTAGATACATCTTTGTTTCAATTTGATGACCTGCCTTAACACTGTCATATCCAGGGATCAGATGGCGTAAAAGAGCCAACATCAATAACACGGTTTGTTCAGCTACAGCAACGGCATTGGCTCCTTTTTGGTTACAAACATAGATACCCTGTTCTTTTGCGGCTTGCGTATCAATTTTATTGTATGCAACACCTTCTGAATGAATCAGTTTTAACTTTGGCATATGTTCGATTTCATATCGTGTTAATGGCTTGATTGCATCCACAACGACAACATCTGCATCTTTTCCCGCGGCAATAATTTCATCGGCAGATGCATCGATGCCAACAACTGCATAGTCTGTGTGTTTCACAAATTCCGTTTTGGGTTTGTATTTTTCAACACGAACTGGATCACTAATAAATAATATTTTCATACTTGCCCTCGCTCAATCTATGTCCATTCTATTATAAGAAAAAAGGCTACTCGCAACAAGTTAGCCTTCTTCTATCACTTTACGACGTTCTTTGATCTTGCGGATACCACGTTCAAACCATATCTTCAACAAAGCGGTGATAGGTACAGCAATCAACATACCAATAAATCCACCGGTCTTATTTCCAGCAATGACGCCAAGTAAAACCAACATCGGATGAATTTGCACATTTTTACTTAATAAACGAGGATTCACCACGGCACCATCCACGCCTTGAATGATCAAAAGGATGATACATCCGATGATGATCACTTGGACATTTCCCGATAAGATCCCCGATATCAAGGTGAGACCATAACCTACGATTGGACCTAGATAAGGCACCATATTGCCAATGCCTGTTAATACGCCAATGACTATGCCATAAGGAATGTGAGCTATGGAAAAAGTGACACTGACCGCTATCATCATAAAGATGGCATCGGTCATTTGACCACGAATATATCCTGCAAATACCGTACTGATATCTCTCCATATGTGATTCAAATGTGGTGTTGTCTTTTCACCAAACAGGACTTCGGCCACATTTTCCCAATAGGTATGAAGGCTTGGCCAATCAAGCATAAAATATACCGAGAAAATGATTGAAAATAAAATCGTTGATCCCACGGATTTGATATTGTTCAACGTATGACCAATACCTTGTACCCCTGTTCCAAAATGGGAAGTCAACCCATTTCGGATCGCATCCACAATTTGTCTGGCTTGTTCCGATTTCACATTCATTTTTTCCAACCAAGTCAAGAGGCCTTGATACATTTGATTGAGACTTTGTGTAAAAGCTTGAATGATCTGAAAGAGACTGGCATCATGAAGAGAACTAAATTGTTGGGTGATCGTAAGGATCAATAAACTAATCAGAACAAGGAGTCCTAAAATAATGCCACCAATTGTAATCACAACCCCAAAATAATGGGCACTTTTGGGTCGTTCTTGAAAAAAGGGTCGTTTTTTACATTGGGCTTCAACCTTTTCACAAAGTGGATACAACAAATACGCAAAAACAAAGCCAATCGCCATTGGTTTTAAGATACTACCAATCCATGCAAGCGTATTACCGAGTGCAGCAAAGAAGTTGCCTGCCGAAGATAAGATACCATATAAAATATATAAAATGACACATGTGCCAATCACATAGAGTGATATTTCCGTATATTGCTTATTCACTTTTAGTCGATCACGGATCCGATTTGGTTTTATGATTTGTTTATTACGATCCGTACTATCGTTTCGATGATCTTCCATGTTTTCTCCATCTTATTTTTTTTGTTTTCAAAACGCTAAAAAAGACAAGACAACAAAGTCAAGATTGCCAGTCCACCCTGCATGAGGATAATCTTGGGATTGCTTGTTAGACTACCATACAATGCAACGGCAACAATATAGCTCATTAAACAGATCACAGCAGCCTTGCTTGAAAAAACCAAAATGGCTAATACGATCAGTATCGAAAGCAAGCCATTGTATACACCTTGATTCTTGAATAAGACATTCACATTTTTTTGACTTAGTTCCTGTTTGGTCATTCCAAAAACTTTTGATGTTTTTGCCGACGTTGTGGCGATGGTTTCTAGATAAAAGATATAAAGAAACTCTAAAGCAACGCATATTGATAAAATTTTCGTTACAAGATTCATATTTTTCAATTCCTCCATTCATTTCAATGGGTTCAAATAGCAATTGAAAACCCCGGATGATAAGAACTATCTTCTTATTCCCACTTCATTGAAACAATATGTTTATCATACCATAAATAGTTCCTTTTCCACCACTTTCTTCTAATACCTATGGACAGATTTCTAATGAGGAACGACAAAAATAACGATCAATCCAATGCATTTGGAAATCGGCATATGAATCGAATCATCGTGGATGATGGTATAATCAAACAGGAAATGCATATTCCTCCTGATTTTTTCCATTGTCGCCTGTTTTTTGGATATGCACAATTTTGATTTGACAATGACTGTATGATTCATTACGTCCATTTTAACAGGATACGAAAGTTTTCTTACAAATCTTTTTTATATTGAGTTTAGTAAAATACTTTGGAGGGATTCAAGCAATGAAAAAAAATCGTATTTTAGCAGCCGTTACTGCAACCCTATTGTGTATGCCGGCTACAAGCAGTATTTTTGCAGCGGGACACCAACAACATACTTGGAATCAAGGCGTATGGACCTGGCGTTCCAATACAAGTGCTTATGTAACCTTAACTTGTACAGAAGATGGTGCAAAACAATTGAGTGCAGGAAAGATCACCGTCAGCCAACAACCGGCTACTTGTACAGAGCCAGGCAAAACCATTTATACCGCAAGCACACTCTTTGATGGAAAAACCTATACGGATTCTCGTGAAGTCGTTACTTCACAAGCAACCGGTCATAACTGGAAAGTCAGTGGATGGACATGGAGCGATGATAACACGCAAGCTACGGTAACCGTTACTTGTCAAAATAATACCAGTGAAGTTCGTACCTTGAATGCCGAAATCCGTTCGGATGTTGTCGACGAACCAACTTGTGTGGATGAAGGAAAAACCATGTACACGGCAACGGCAAAAGATCCAGAAACGGGAAAATCCTATGTTACTTTCAAGAATGTAACAACACCAGTCAATCCAGATGGACATGCTTTTGAAGCCGGAACTGGAACATGGAAATGGAACGATGACGATAGCAAAGCGCAATATATCGCAACTTGTCTATTGTGTGATAAAGAAGTGCCTTTCGATGCCACCATTACCCAGACCGTTACCAAAGAACCAACTTGTACCGAAGCTGGAGAAGCCAACTTGAAAGCAACCGCTATTCTGGATGCAGCCGATCCTGAAGATACAACCGTGCAAGATGAAACAACAGGTACCATTAAAGCATTAGGACATGATTGGCAAAAACCAACATTCACCTGGAATGCAGATAAGATCAAAGCAACCGCTACCTTTGTTTGTGCAAGAGATAAGAGTCATACAAAAGTCGTCGATGCAGTGGTTACTTCCAAAGTCACAAAAGAACCAACTGCTTCTACAACGGGTGAAAAAGTGATCATGGCTACAGCAACCTTCGATGGTAAGACTTATACCGACGATCAAACCATCCCTTTAGCGAAGAAAACAGTTTCGGCAAAACAAACAAAAGTGAAAACTGATAGCGTGGATACCGGCATCCATGCATGGACTGGTGTATATGCCAGTGCAGCCGCTGTTTCTGCAGGACTATTCCTAACTGTAAGAAAACGTGAAAAATAGCTATTTCTACTTGTTTTGATCAATAGAACCGATGGTTCCGAACGTATGTTCAAGTCATCGGTTTTTTTGATCATTTCATTTTTTGGGTTTCCAAATTTGTCGACTTTGAAATCCTTCTTTTTTAAAATGAGAATTCAAGCAAGTGATTTCTGTAGGAATCAGCTGCAGCAACCACATAGGCTCAGACAGACTTTGTAAAGTATGAATTGGGATATGACGAAATGCAGCTTCTTTTTTATAAGCATCACTAAATCGCTCTGGTATTTGGATTTGTCCTTCAATCTGAATGGATTTCAATTCGCCAAAGGAAAGATTCGTATCAAAAACGGCAGCAGCTACATGTCTATTTTCACGTAATCCACGAAATTTTAAACCTCCCTCGGTAAAGATCCATAGTGCATCATCATGCCATGTGTATTCCAATGGAGTACAACGAATAAAATCCTTTGCACCGGTAGCTAATGCTAGAATTTTATGCGATGAAAGATACGTATGAATCCATGAATAAAGAACTTCTGGATTCATTTGTTTTTCTGCTTCCTCTTTACGTGTCCAAAATGAAATGGCTTGTTCATATTCTTGATTTGTCATAAAGTTTCCTCTCTTCTCTTGATTAATAATACGACAACAATATATTTTTTATAAGATATTCCCTGTGTAAGCTTTTGCCAAAAAAAGAGTCTACTCCTATAAAGTAGACCCTGGATCATTAGATATGCAATGCGGTTGTATAAGCACCCCAAATAGCGCTCATCAAATTGCCTGGATGCACCGCATCACCAAGCAAGTGGACATGCTCATCTTTGATTTGTTCGTAGAGATCTTGATCCGCTCTATAACCAACCGAAACAATGATCGTATCGGCTGGAATTTCTTGTATGGTTTTGTGAACCCCTTGCAAGCTCATCACCATGGCCCGATCATTGATATTTGGTACATTGAGTGAGGTTGTCTTTACAAAAGCCTTACCGTTTTCATATTTCTTTACGGTCGAATATTTCAAGACATCCACATGATAGAATCGCAACAATTCTTTCAAGCAATTATAATTGGCAGCAGACAGACCTTCGACATTTAGAATTTCTGGCAGAGCTTCCACGATCGTGACTTTTTTATTGCGACGGGCCAGATCATAAGCCAGTTCACATCCAGTCAATCCACCACCGATGATCACAACATTTTGATTCTTGATATTTTGATGAGTCAATGCATCGATCGCATATCGAACGTGTGGTGAATCAAAACCTGGTGTATCTAATTTTCTTTCATGGGCACCGGTAGCTACAAAGACCTCATCATAGTTAGCACGATCTTCGGGTTTAAATTCGGTATGGAACAAAACATGAACGCCTGTATCTTTGATTTGTTTACGATACCATTGGAGCAATTGGCGATCGTCCTCTTTAAATTCAAATGCAGAAGCGGCAATGAACACACCACCCAATTGATCGCTCTTTTCATACAGATCCACCAAATGGCCACGTAAAGCCGCCACGCGAGCGGCTTCCATACCCGCAATACCGCCACCAACCACAGCAACTTTTTTCTTGGTTTCGGCTGGCGTGATATTATAATGATTTTCCATTCCACATCGAGGGTTCAAAGCACAACTGATATCTTTTGTTGCATGGGTCTTTGCATCATATTGGAAAATCCGTGCTAAACATCCAAAATGACACGAAATACATGGGCGAATATCATCTTCTCGACCTTCTTTGAACTTATTGGCACGATCGGCATCCGCCAATAATGGTCTTCCCATTCCCATCATATCGATGCGTCCTTGCGCAATGGCTTGGTCCGCTAGGGCTGGATCATCAAAACGACCACCACAAATGACCGGAATGTTTACATGCTTGCGTAATTCCGCAACATCGTCCAGATTCAATGCTTTTGGCATATATACAGGTGGATGTGGCCAATACCATGCATCGTATGTTCCATTATCACAATCCAGCATGTCATATCCAGCTTCTTCCAACATTTTGGCAACCTTGAAGCTTTCTTCATAATCACGACCAAATTCCTCAAATGTTTCACCCGGAACAGCCCCTCGATTAAATCCTTTTGTATAACTCTTTACCGAATAGCGAATCGATACGGGGAAGTCTTCGCCACATTCCTTTTTGATGGCTTTGACGATTTCACATGGGAAGCGCAAACGATTTTCTAAACTACCACCATATTCATCTTGGCGATGGTTGTAATTGCGAATCGTAAATTGATCCAATAAATATCCTTCATGTACGGCATGGATTTCAACTCCATCAATGCCAGCATCCTTAGCTGCTTTGGCACCAATCGCAAAACCTTGGATGTATTCTTCGATTTCCGCCTTTGTCATTTCCCGATTGTTTCGTTTTGGATTCCAAACATTCGGAAGCGCGCTCGGAGCGGGATCATCTGGATTTGTGCTGGATCGTCCAGATAGCGCCGAAATCATGATAAATACTTTGGAACCATATTTATGGATCCCGTCCGCAAGATATTTTTGCCTTTTCACATAGCTTTCGGGATCATTCAGAATGGATGCCATCGCATTCTTTGGCAGGGGTACAAGCCCGGTAATGATCAAACCAGTGCCTCCTTTGGCGCGTTCAATGTAATAGTCTGCACCATCTTTTGTGTAGCTACCATCTTTGTTCATCAAACGTGGGGAAAAGACACCCATGGGCAAAAGGGCAATACGATTGGGAACTTCTACCTTTCCGATTTTCACCGGAGAAAAGAGATGTTCATACTTTGACATAAATTTTCCTCCTATTTCTCCGAATTCATTCGGTTAATCCTTTACTATTATAGTACTCATTTATGTAACCGCTGTCAATTATTGAATTTTTACATACGAGATGGTAATAAAACACAAAAAAACGCAGATTTCTCTGCGTAAAAAGACCGATGATCGAAATCATTCCTCGATCTTCTTAAAGGCACTCTTTGGCAGACCACAAACAGGACATACCCAATCGGCTGGAACATCTTCCCATACCGTTCCAGGGCGGACACCATGGTCTGGATCGCCTTTTTCTGGATCATAGACATAGCCGCATGGACATTGCCATTTGGAAAAAGAAGCAGAATTCTTTTCGGTGTTTTGCGTATCTACTTCCGAAAGATCAAGCAAAGATCCTACCAAAGCAGGCACCTTGGCATAGTCGCCTTCTTCTGGATTCCAAGAAGATTTCACTTCATCCGATACCACTTTAAAACCAGCTTCTGTCAACATTTCCCGTAGGACTTTGCAGCCTTCACCGCTCCATCCATAACAACCAAATACAGCGGCTTTCTTTCCCTTTAATTTTAAGGATTTCAAATAATAAAGAAAACTTGCCATACTTGCCAAGATACCATTTAAAATGGTTGGTGAACCAACCGCGATGGCTTTGGATTTAAATACTTCATAAAGAATATCATCTTTTTCTGTATGATCAACATTAAATACCTTGACGATCGTATCTGGGGAGACACGATGGATTTCTTCCGCAATCGCATGCGCTATTTTTTCTGTACCATGCCATTCTGTCCCATAAACAACCGTCACTTGATTTTCCTGATAAGTATCTGCCCACTTCGCATAGGCTTCCACAATTCGCATGGGATCCTCTCGCCAAATCGCTCCATGACTCGGTGCGATCATATCAACAGGCAAATTCATCGCTGCCAATTCTTTTACCTTTTTTGTGACCATTGGTGAAAATGGTGCCACAATATTGGCATAATAGCGCATGGCTTCTCGCCAAAGAATTTCTTGGTCGGCTTTATCCGCAAACATTTCTTCAACGGCATAATGTTGTCCAAACGCATCCATCGAGAATAAAATGTTGTCGCCAGTTAGATACGTTGCCATGGAATCTGGCCAATGCAAGAAAGTCATTTCAACGAATACTAATTTTTTTCCATTTCCAATTTCTAGACTATCTCCCGTATGGACCACATGGAAATTCCAACCTTGTTTTCCATATTGTCCTTCCAATGATTTTACAGCGTTAGCCGTACAATAGATGGGTGTATTGGGAATCAATTTCATCAAAGCTGGAAGGCTTCCAGAATGATCATTTTCACCATGATTCACCACAATATAATCAATCGCATCCAAATCAACTTCTGTCTTCAGATTTTCAATAAATTCAAACTGATGCGGTGCCCAAACCGTATCCATTAACACTGTTTTTTCTTCTTGGATCAGATATGCATTCTGTGAACTGCCAGAGTGGATCGTATAATCATCTCCATGGAAAGTTTGCAGATCCCAATCCATATAACCAATCCAATACACATTATTCTTTACCTGTTTTTTCATCTTTGCCTCCAATCAGAAAGTTGTTTCCTATAACTTTCCTTCTATATAAATCGTAACACATGTTTCCATACAACTTGGTTGCGAAAACAACAGAATGGAAGAATACACTCCACATCTAAATTTGATAATACGCAAGAATGATATCTACTTGTTCTAAGGTGGCACCTACCAAATCAAAAGACCCCTTTCGACAACACCAATCATACACATATCCTCTAGCTGTACGTAAAAGGGCTTCGGCCACTTGTTTTTGTTTCGCTTCATCCAAGCCCGCTTTCTTTAGATTCGCAATCAGTTGTTTGGTTAGATAGCGATCTTCTGAATATCGATAATGATTTTCGGCATTGATTTGATTCCGAAAGGTAATGCTGATGATTTCTACACCTGTATCGACACACGTTTGCATCTGGAATCGAATCAACGCTTCGATTCCTTCTCGAGGACTTTTGAATTTTTGCGTTTGATATTGTTCTTCCAATTGTTCATCAAAGGTAAAATAGCCAAAATCAATGATATCCGCTTTGGACCGATAATGATGATACAATCCACCAATGGAAATCCCAGCGGCTTTTGCGATATCCTGTACTTTCACATTGTCAAATCCCTTTTTTTCAAACAATTGAAAAGCACAATCATAGATTCTTTTCTTTGTTTCTTCCCTTTGCCGATCTCTTGTTGTCATATATCCTCTTCCTCAATCATCCATCTTGTTATTCGATCGAATAGCCAGCTTCTTCTAGACACTGCATGGCAAGATCAAAATCCGTAGCTTTCACAAGAACATAATCGGTATTGTAAGTGGATAGTGCAAAAATACTGATCTGATTGTCAGCAAGTATATTCGAAATTTTCGATAAGATCCCGATCAATGAAAATTCCAAAATGCCTTCCAGGCGAAAGCCTTTCCATCCATCTTCTCGAGCAATTGTTTGTAAGGGTGTATCTTTCGTATTGCATACAAACGAAATTTCTTCATCGGTTTTGCCAATGAAATAAAAATTTTTCGTTAAATCAATGACATGAATATCATTCACTTTACATACTGTCAAATCATAAGGTATTTTTTTTAAATGCATCTTTATCCATCTTCCTCTATAAATTTTTTATTCTGTGGCCATACGAATAATCGTTTTTCCCTTTGATCGGCCCCGTTTCACCTTATCCAACGCTTGATTGATCTGATCTAAAGAGAAGATCTCATCGATCGAGGTATCCAAGGGATGATCTTTATCAAACAAATGGTTGATCATTTCCAGTTGTTTGCCGTTTTCATGCACAAAGAGAAAATCATACGTTTGGTCTTTGGCTGCTGCCATTTTATCATATTTTCTTCCGGCAACTTGAAAAAGTACACGTTTCAACCAGGACATATGATTTCGTTGGGCAAATCGACCATTGGGTAAACCACGCAATGAGACCAGATGGCCCCCTCGTTTCAGTATCTTAAATTCATTGGGCAGTTCTCGATCTCCTAATGTATCCAGCACGTAATCCACCGAATCTAAGACATCTACATAGTTTTCTTTTTTATAGTCAATAAACTTCTCAACCCCCAATTTTCGCACTCGTTCTTCGTTTTCTTTATTACCACTGGTATAAACATGCAAACCCAGGGCATGGGCAATCGGTATAGCCATAGCGCCAAGGCTTCCTGTCCCACCAGAAATAAATACGGATTCGCCGGCTTGTACATGCATCAATTCAAAGGCTTGCATGGCTGTAAGAGCGGTTAAAGGAACCGTTGTGGCTTGTTCAAACGTGAAATAATCGGGTATGGTCGCAAGAGCTGATTCTGGCACAGCAGCATATTCGGCAAAAGCCCCAATCTTATGAAGCGGAAGACGTCCATACACGCGATCCCCTTCTTTAAAATGCGAAGCATTCTTTCCAACTTTTACCACGACACCGGCCAATTCATTGCCCATGATCAGTGGCAATGAGTAAGGAACAATGAGTTTCACTTCTTTACGAATGATCATATTATCCAAAGGATTCACAGCGGCAGCCATGACTTTGACAAGGACTTCCTTCTCATCAGGTACAGGAATGGTAATATCACGAATTTCCAGATCTGTCCCTTTTTTATTATAATGCGTCAATATGGCTGCTTTCATTTCATCTCCTCTTCTTTCTCCTGATTTTCGTTGATATACATTCGCATATTTTCAATACAATCGGTAAGGGATATTTTCCTCAATTTTTCTTCGACATCTTCTTCGGTTTGGCGAAACATATTGCCAAGAACCGGACGAATATTATGTCCAACAATACACGCGTCATTTGGATTCTGATGGATGTCAAACAAATGCAACTGACTCGTTTCCGTCACGGCTGTATATACATCAAACAATGTGATTTCATTGGGACGTTTCTTCAAATGAAATCCACTAATGCCTCGTCGCCCTTCAATCATACCGGCCTTACGGAGTCGAGTCGTCAATTTGCGAATATAACTCGCATTAGTTCCGACACTATGTGCAATTTGATCGGAGTTCATTGGTGTTTCTGATTCCGCAATCAAGATCAAGGTATGTATTGCGGATGAAAATTTCGTATCCATATCTATACCTCCAAGACATAGGTTGCCATATATTCTGTATCCTCTGCCGTTTTGATACCTGGATCTGATTGAACAAATGACCCTTTTAAGCCTTTTTCTTTTGCTGCAATCTCAAAATGAGAAAGTGCAATTCCTACATCTACTTTTTGAATATCGCCATACGAGTCTTTTTCATACCCCTTTGTTTTCTTTTCATAAAAATGGACTTGATCTTTTTCTACAACAACGCGCCAAGGTTGTTTATTCGTAGCCGAAGGGGCCCATCGTACCATTTCCAAAGGAAAATGCCAAATATTTTCATCCTCATCGCGTAAAGGTGTGTCAAAAGTATCTTTATAAAACAAAGACTCAAATGGCAATCGACTATCGGACTTCATGCCTTTGCGCATCAACTTTTCTCGGACCGATCGTTTTTCTGCCGCATATCCAAGTGGTGTAACAACCGGCATTACTTCATCTGCTTTCAAATCAATTGCCTGTTCGAAAGATTTACGATCAATCGTAGCCGCCAACCATACAGTTCCAAGGCCTAATGAAGTGGCATAAAGAATAAACTTTTCAAAAGCATATCCAAAAGATAATTCTGCATTGTTTTGTTTCTTATACTTACCTGCAACATAAGTATGAGCCCCAAGAATAACGGGACTGCTCACATGATTTTTTTCCGCATCTAAAAGAATAAAATCAATGGGAACATCAAAGAGTCCTTTATCTTGATTTAGATAAGACCTTACTTGATCCATAATATCTTCGGCAATAGCCTCTTCTTTATACGTTCTTACACTTTTTCTTTTTTTTATCACGTCTGTATTCATAAGATTCTCCTATTGTATTTGTATTTGATACTGTTACATTATCAAAAATAAGTCCTCTTGGCAAGAAAAAAATCCACGTTACCTTCTCATGAATTTTATACATCTCCAAAAAAAGGAACCAATTTTAAGAATAATTTCCTTTTTAATAAATTACTTTAAACATCTTTTTGAATTTTATGAACGGAAAATGATAATGTCTCAATGATGTTAATGTCAATATTAAATTTACCAATTGGGGGTGTGGACAAAATCCTGGACCAAAGAATCCAAAAGGTATGTTATGTACTCATATGAAGAAAGATTAAAAGCCGTAGAATTGTATATTAAATATAATAATAACAGTGCTGCTGTAATTAGAGAGCTTGGATATCCAAATAGAGGGACATTAAGGCTGTGGGTCAAAGAATTCAATCAAGAAGGATCTCTTCATGAAAAATATAAAGATAAATCTAAGTACAGTGACGAACAAAGAAAATATGCAGTCAATTATTATTTGGAACATGGCAGATCCATTTCAAAAACAATTCGTGCAATTGGATATCCAAATAGATATACGCTATCATTGTGGCTACAAGAGGATGTTGAAGGATATCATACTAGACCAATCGCTAAATCTTCAAAAGCAATATATACTGAAGATGAGAAAAAAGAAGCTGTTATTCATACAGAAATAAGGGAAAAATCGGTAAATGATATAGCTGAGGATTATGGAGTAACAAGGGTTACTCTATATAAATGGAAAGAGGAGCTTCTTGGCAGCGAAAGTGAATGTACTATGAAAAAACAAGATCAAGACACAATTACGAATAGATCAACCAGTGAAGAAACGGACTAATTGAAGCAAGAGGTTGAAAGATTGCGAAAAGAAGTATATCGTTTACAGCTTGAAAAAGATATTTTAGAGAAAGCAGCCCAAATAATAAAAAAAGAAAAGGGCATCAATCTAAATGAGCTAACAAATAAAGAAAAAACTATCTTGATTGATGCCCTTAAGGAAAAATACCCATTAAAAGAACTGCTGATTGAATTAAAAATAAGTAAAAGCAGTTATTTTTATCAAGAAAACGCAATGAAACTTGGAGATAAATATAGTGAATTGCGCATAAGAATAGCCAACATCTTCAACTCAAATTATCAAAGCTATGGTTATAGAAGAGTCCATGCACAGTTAAAAAAGGAAGGAATATCAGTATCTGAAAAGGTAGTGCTTCGATTAATGAAAGAAGAAGGACTTATTGTGATCACAACAAAAGAAAAGAAATACTCATCATATAAAGGAGAGATATCTCCTGAGGTTGATAATATTGTAAATAGAGATTTTCATAGTGAAAAACCTAATGAAATTCTATTAACGGATATTACTGAATTTTCTATTTCAGCCGGCAAAGTATATTTATCTCCAATGATCGATTGTTTTGATGGATTCGTAACATCGTGGTCAATAGGTACCTCCCCAAATGCGGAATTGGTTAATTCGATGCTGGATACAATCATAGCTAATTTAAAAGAAGATGAACGACCAATCATACATTCTGACAGAGGATGTCATTATAGATGGCCCGGATGGATCCAAAGAATGGATGATAATAATCTGATCCGATCTATGTCAAAGAAAGGCTGTTCTCCTGATAATTCAGCTTGCGAAGGCTTCTTTGGGCGCTTAAAAAACGAAATGTTTTATAAGCGAGATTGGAAGGATATAACTATAGATGGGTTTATAAAAATAGTGAATGATTATATTGAATGGTATAACACAAAAAGAATAAAACAATCATTGGGATATAAGAGTCCAATGGAGTATAGAAAGGAATTAGGATTAATTTGAGAGTCCAGAAAAATGTCTTCACCCCCCATTCTACCAATATAAAAGTTACCAGTTTGACCAATGTCTACACACCATCTTCAGACGAATCATTGAGTTCTTTGGTAAGATCTTTTGTACGATAAGATTTACCAATGATCTTGACTAAATGATAGTGATGCAGCCATCGATCCAGTATAGCGACGGGAAAATCCTATGTTACTTTCAAGAATGTAACAACACCAGTCAATCCAGATGGACATGCTTTTGAAGCCGCCGTTTTGGCAGGACTAAAAAGAATCCGATTGATTCCTAAAAGGAGAGTGTAATCTAAACTGTGTAAGTTAGTTAGATGCGTACGGCTAACTAATGAACACAGTTTTTATTATGCATGGTAGAAGGAGAAAAAGGAAAATGAATGAAATGAGTAAAATTAAAAGAAATCCCGCCGCTGTCAAGATTGCCAATGAGATTCTCAATGAATATGACTGTGAATCAGTTGCCGATATGCAGGATGCTCTCAAAGAAATCTTTGGTCCATTGTTTGAAAGTATGTTTCAGGGAAAAATGGATAATCATCTTGGTTATAAATCCAATTCAAAAGAACCCAAATCTACAAAAAACAGAAGAAACGGATCCAATCCTAAAACCTTGAAAACTTCGATGGGCGAAGTAAAGATCAATACCCCTAGAGATCGGATGGTTCTTTTGAACCGGTAGTCATTCCGAAAAGAACGAAAGATGTCTCCGAGATTGAAGGAAAGGTGTTGGCCATGTATGCACGCGGCATGTCACAGCGTGACATTTCTGCTACGATCGAAGACATCTACGGATTCAAAGTATCCCATGAAATGATTTCAGATATAACGGATGCGGTCCTTCCTGAAGTAGAAGAATGGCGAAACAGGCCTCTTAAAAAGTGCTATCCATTCATATTCGTCGATTGTATGTATGTTTCCGTAAGAAGTGAATATGAAGCCAAGGAAGAAGCTGTTTATACGATATTGGGCTATGATCTGGAAGGACATAAAGAAATCCTTGGTTTATGGATGGATGCCACAGAATCTAAGAACTATTGGATGCAGGTATTTGACGAAATCAAATCCCGAGGCGTTGAAGATATCTTCTTTATTTCCATGGATGGTGTATCCGGACTTGAATCCGGTGCCAAGGCCATCTTTCCAGGAGTCGTTGTACAGCGGTGCATCGTCCATCTGATTCGCAATTCCATCAGATACGTACCATCAAAGGATTATAAAAAATTCACGGCCGATCTGAAGAAAGTTTATGGTGCTGTATCATTGAAAGCAGCACGAACAGCGTTTGAAAAATTCTGTGATAACTGGAACCAGTATCCCGGTGCCGTTGAAGTTTGGAAAAGAAACTTTGTCCATGTAGAACAGCTGTTTGATCATGGATCAGCAGTCAGAAAGGTGATGTATACGACAAATGCGATTGAATCCGTCAATTCATCATTTCGAAAAGTGACGAAAAAAGGATCATTTCCAAATCATGAAGCCGTATTCAAGTTGCTCTATTTACGGGTGAAAGAACTACAGAAAAAATGGGATAAAGGACATCTGAATATTGGTCGATGGTATTGAATCAATTGTTGGTCAACGATCAGTTTAAGGATCGTATCGAAAAGTACATTCAATACTGAATCTTGAAATGATATTTATTCCAAAACAGAATCGAGAACTTATCAAAATTGAATATAAAATGTTAATACACACTTGGCTTGACAAACCCGAGGGGCGAGATAGCCCTTCTGTTATGATAAATATTACATTAAATCAATTTTATCCCAAAGAATATTTCCGTTGGCATCAAGGTATTCTTCATCAACATGAATAGCTTCCACTTTTCCAATAAATAATTTGTGAGTACCAGGCATTGTGCTGTCTACAACGATGCATTCAATACTTACAGGGCAATCCGTAAGAATCGGTGCATCCACATAAGTTGCGTCTTCCCATTTGATAGCTGCCGTTTCAAATTTATCTTCATCTCTTCCGGAAGCGGAACCGAGATAACCATATTCTTTTTTATAGCTCTTTTTCGGGAAATTGATGACAAAGCATCCGGACTCCTTTATGATATGGTGTGAATATCTTGCAGGTGTGATACCGACCATGACCATAACAGGATCAAGACTTACATTTGCTACAAATCCAACCACTAAAGCGTTATTTTTTCCGTCTTTGTCACGACATGAAACAATTGTCTAAGGAAGTGGCTGTACACAAAGTACTGTATTAGTTGTTAATTTTTTTATTTAATTTTACCTCCATGCATTTTCAAATATTGTTAAATAGTCATCATCAGATAATGGCAGTGGATCAGCGGTAATATCACCACCTAAGACTTCATGAACCTTTGCAGGATATAATTTTAATTCGTCTTTGGTAATACCATCATCACTCATTTTAAGGTCACCACATCCGACGTCAGAAATCAGTTTATCTAAAGCGTTAATAAAATCTTTTCCACTGGTAGGATTTGCAACGCCCATTGCGGCAGCCATTTTTATCATATTTTCTTCGGATGCTTTTTTTTCGGCAAAGAAATCATAATAAGCATGTGCAATTTCAATCAATCCGGCACCATGAACAAGTGTGTCATGAAAGCTTCCCATTACATGTTCCATTGTATGTGCAGAAGTACACATCATATAATAACCGGCAAAAGTATTAGCAAGAGCCATATATGCACGTGCTTCCTTATCATTTCCGTCTTTTACTGCACGAGGAAGATATTTGGCAACATATTCAATTGTCTTTAACGCAAACATTTCTGCCATAGGATGGTGTTTGATGTTTACTACGGTTTCAGAAGCATGGAAAAATGCATCCATACCTTGATAAGCAGTAAGTTTTTCAGGAACACTCATCATCAGATCACTGTCAACAACAGAAAGCGTTGGGAACATGGACGGGAAGAAAATGCCGGTTTTTTCATGTGTTGTATCATTGGTAATAACGGAAGCAATATCAACTTCACTTCCAGTTCCAGCAGAGGTTGTAATGCATACAATAGGAAGTGCCGGATTTTCAGGCTGTTTTTTTCCACCGTTTGCTGATAATGAGTAATCCCAGATATCTCCGTCATTGGATGCCATGAGGGCAATGCATTTTGAACAGTCCATAATGGAACCACCGCCCAATGCAATTACAAAGTCACAACCATTTTCCCTGACTGCTTTAGCTCCCTCCATGACATTGATATCGGTAGGATTTGGGCGGATACCTTCAAATAATACATATTTAACGTTAGCAGCATCTAATTCTTTTTCGAGTCTTTCAAGATAACCATATTTCTTTACAGACTGACCACCGATTGAAATCAGTGCTTTTTTACCTGGAAGCTGTTCACTGTGTAATTCATTTAGTTTTCCGGGACCAAACAATACCTTAGTAGGCATATAAAAATTAAAATTATACATGGTTTATACCTCCTGTTTTATGACAATTCAGATGTACCTCTAAATTTGATTTGATTATATAATCAGGAGGTATGGCGGTCACTATCCTTTATTAAGAATTTTAGTGGTAATTTCTAAGATTTGTTACATGAGAGTTTTAGATATTCTCTCGGAGTCATTTGATAATACTCTTTAAAAGCTTTATAAAAATTACTATGATTGCTGTAGCCAAGCAGTACAGAGATTTCCTCGATTGTCAGGGAAGTATTTTTCATCAGAAGAACGGCACGCTCCATTCTCTTTTCAAGCAAAATTTCAGTAAATTTTCTGCCTGTTTCCCTATGAAGGAGTGCAGAAATATAATTCGGATGATAGGAAAAATGTGCAGCAATATCTTTTAGCGTAACTACATCAGAGTGGTCACCCATATAATTTATAATCTGTTCCGCAAGTGTTTTTGGGGCACTTCCACTTTTTTCAATCCGATATCTCCGGGCAATTTCAAGAAGAAGTGTTTGGAGCATGGACTTTAAGATGCGTTGGGTATCTTCACCTTTGTCAGCATATTCTACTACCATCATTTCAAGGAGCGTACGGATAGCATGCTCTTTGGTAACAGGCAGATGAATATATTCATCTGAAAATTTATTCGTCTGTGGTTCGACAAAAAAACGAAACAGGTCTGAATCGGTGTAAACTGTTGGGAGATATTCCCGGAAGAAGGAATCTTTGCGGATAAGTACACCGATAATTACAACATCTTCACTGCTATCGGCACGCAGAGCATATCCGCTGTATGGTTGTCCAATATAACATTCATCTTCATTTATGGTGATGAGATTATTATATTTTTCTGATAACGCCTGATAGCTGTCCTTGTATGCGTAGTTGATAAAGAAAAAATCCTGTCTGTGAAATGGTTCGTGAATCTGTTTTCCTTTGAACACACATATCAGTACATCTTCATCTTTGTTTCCAGGCCAGTAAGAGGTTACATCTCCGGGGACACCGGTATCCATTTGATGAAAGGTCAGGTCAAGAGAATCAAAAGCTATTCCCAGTTTGTTAATAGCAAGATCAATATAATTATTTCGCATAGACATACTTCTTTGAACAGTTCATATAATTAGACTATACAACAGAATATTAGAAAACACCACCAATATTATTAAGAAAAAGTAGTTACAGTTACTTAGATTATTTATAGTATAGGAGAAAAAAGATATAATTAGGAGATTTATCATGACAGAGGAAGAAAAATTAGATGCAGGGCTTTATTATGATTTTTGGGATGCCGGTGTAAATGGAAGAAAATTGAATGCAATCAAATTTTGCAGGGAACTTCGTCGGATGCAGGATGCTGATGCGACAGAGGAAGAACAGGCAGTATTGATTGGAAAATACTTTGGCTCCGTAGGACGGGATGTGTGCTTATGTCCCGGATTTATGTGTGATAGCGGGAAAAATATCCATGCCGGAGACCAGTTTCTGGCAAACTACCATGTGACAATTCTTGATATTATGCCGGTTCATATAGGCGATTATGTGATGATTGGACCCAATACATTGATTACCACAGTCAATCATCCGATAACTCCGAAAGGTCGCAGAGAACATCTTGGCATTGGAAAAACGGTTACGATTGGTAATGATGTCTGGATTGGTGGAAATGTAACTATTCTGCCGGGAGTAACCATCGGTAATAATGTAGTCATTGCAGCCGGTGCTGTTGTTACCAAAGATGTGCCAGATAATTGTGTGATTGGTGGTGTGCCAGCCCGGAAACTTAAGGATGTTGAGAATGATATTTTAGAAACTAATAAAGAAAAGGATGAAGATAATGACAGAATATGAAAAATAACAACTTGGTTTACCCCATATATTTGATGAACCAATGACCAGAATGTATGATAAAGCAACAAAACTGTCTGACGAATATAACAGAACTTCCTATGACAATACAGAAAAGTTGTCACTGTTGCTATCGCAGTTATTAAAACATGTAGGTGAAAATGTAAGAATTATGCCTAATTTCCACTGCGAATATGGTCATAACATAACGATAGGCAATAATGTATTCATCAACTTTAACAGCATCATAATGGATAATGCAGAAGTCATTATTGGAGATGATGTGAGAATTGGACCAAATGCAGGTGTTTATACTGTAAATCATGCGATTGTTCCGGATGAACGGACAAAAGGCATCTGTATTTGCAAACCTGTTCATATTGAAAATAAAGTATGGTTTGGTGCAGATGTAAAAGTGTTAGCAGGAGTAACAATAGGTGAAGGATCAATTATTGGGGCTGGTAGTGTTGTGACAAAAAGCATTCCAGCAGGTGTTATTGCAGCCGGTAATCCATGCAAGGTAATCCGAAAAATAGATGAAAATGACCGAATAGAAATCAGGTGATGAGAATAATTCTTATTTAGCTAATATATATTGTTTTATGCGGTCATGATAAGATATAATCATGACCGCCATTTTTAACATAATTATATTTCTAAGGAGTCTTCTGCATCTATCCACATCTGCAAATGAGAGTGTATTCTAAACTGTGTAAGTTAGTTAGATGCGTACGGCTAACTAATGAACACAGTTTTTATTATGCACTTATGACATGGCTAAAATAAAAAGAAACTCTGCGGATATGCAAGATGCTCTCAAAGAAATCTTTGGGCCATTGTTTGAAAGTATGCTTCAGGGAGAAATGGATAATCATCTTGGTTATAAATCCAATTCAAAAGAACCCAAATCTACAAAAAACAGAAGAAACGGATCCAATCCTAAAACCTTGAAAACTTCAATGGGCGAAGTAAAGATCAATACCCCTAGAGATCGGGATGGTTCTTTTGAACCGGTAGTCATTCCGAAAAGAACGAAAGATATCTCCGAGATTGAAGGAAAGGTATTGGCCATGTATGCACGCGGCATGTCACAGCGTGACATTTCTGCTACGATCGAAGACATCTACGGATTCAAAGTATCCCATGAAATGATTTCAGATATAACGGATGCGGTCCTTCCTGAAGTAGAAGAATGGCGAAACAGGCTTCTTAAAAAGTGCTATCCATTCATATTCGTCGATTGTATGTATGTTTCCGTAAGAAGTGAATATGAAGCCAAGGAAGAAGCTGTTTATACGATATTGGGCTATGATCTGGAAGGACATAAAGAAATCCTTGGTTTATGGATGGATGCCACAGAATCTAAGAACTATTGGATGCAGGTATTTGACGAAATCAAATCCCGAGGCGTTGAAGATATCTTCTTTATTTCCATGGATGGTGTATCCGGACTTGAATCTGGTGCCAAGGCCATCTTTCCAGGAGTCGTGGTACAGCGGTGCATCGTCCATCTGATTCGCAATTCCATCAGATACGTACCATCAAAGGATTATAAAAAATTCACGGCCGATCTGAAGAAAGTTTATGGTGCTGTATCACTGAATGCAGCACGAACAGCGTTTGAAAATTCTGTGATAACTGGAACCAGTATCCCGGTGCCGTTGAAGTTTGGAAAAGAAACTTTGTCCATGTAGAACAGCTGTTTGATCATGGATCAGCAGTCAGAAAGGTGATGTATACAACAAATGCGATTGAATCCGTCAATTCCTCCTTTCGAAAAGTGACGAAAAAAGGATCGTTTCCAAATCATGAATCTGTATTCAAGCTTCTATATTTACGAGCAAAGGAACTTCAAAAGAAATGGGATAAAGGCCATCTAAATGGCTGGTCATTGGTTCTCAATCAATTGCTTGTCAATGACAATTTTAAAGACAGGATCACTAAATACATCAAATATTAAAAATCAAAATAAAATGTCAATCTTGAAATCGGCAATTAAAAAGACTAGTCAGAAAATAAATATTTCAGCTAGCCATTTTAAACATATATTCAAATAAATCAGGATATTTGAATTGAAAATTCCCATTTCAAATAGACATGAACAAAGGAAAAAACAAATCTAAAATTTAATTACACACTTTTCTTGACAACCCCCCTAAAAGAGGAAACATCTTAGCAAGCCGCTCCATAACTTCATAAAAAACTCTGTCTATAATTGTTTATCCCTTTGAAAATGGATAGCATGTCCTGTTTTATGGCCTTGTTATTTCTTGACCAAATTCATTCTCCCGATCCCAATTTCTTTCTCTTTCATCTGCAGTGATAGAGCGTATGACACGGCAAGGATTTCCTGCTGCTAAACAATGATCTGGAATATCGTGCAGGACAATGCTACCACCACCAATCACTACATCATTGCCTATGGTAATGCCTGGCATGACTTGAACACCAGCGCCGATCCAAACATTATTGCCAACCGTAATCGGATAGGCATACTCTAGTCCCTTATTTCTCCGTTCATGATCCAATGGATGACCAGCAGTATAAAATCCACAATTGGGACCAATGAATACGTTATCGCCAAAGATTACTTTACCTCCATCCAAGATCGTTGTGTTATGATTTGCAAAAAAGTGAGAACCAATTTCAATATTGTATCCATAGTCACACCAAAAAGGGGCAACGATCGTAAATGATCCTTTTGTTTTTCCTAACAACTTTTTCATGATGTCTTGTTGTTTTTGGATTTGTGATGGGTGCAATAAATTGTATTTATAGCACAACGCTTTTGCGTTTTCGCGCTCACGCAACAAAGTCACATCATGATTCGCATCATAAAGCATCTGATTGAGCATCTTTTCTTTTTGTGTTGGCATGTGCCACCTCCCCAGCAAATCATTGCTTTTGCATTCCTTGTACTTTTCTTTCTACCATTCTATCTTCTTTTCATGTACTGTAAACCATAAAATCGGTATCCGTTCTTTCGAATGACTACACTATATAAGATAAGCAATCGTGAATCATCGCAAAACAAAATATATCCATTCAAGTGATATCTAGTATCTTTTTATCCAACCCTTTTAACTAGAGTGGTCTATCCATTCACCTAAAATGGCTCCCCCAATGATCAAAGCAGCACCACACAATTGCAGTGGTGTCATGACTGCATTCAACAAGAACGCTGAAAAACAAAGGGCAGAAACAGGATCTAGATAACTAAGCAGTGCAACCGATTGGCCAGATAGCTTCTGTAGACCAGAAAAATACAGAAAATAGGCCAAGCCTGTATTGACGACACCAATCGTAACAAGATATGGAATATCGTTTTCCATGATCGATGGAATGCTTGATATCCAAAACACATATACACATGTAACAATGGCAGCCACATCCAACTCAATCGATGCGGTTTGCATGCCTCCCGTATAGATGATTTTTTTATTTACCACGATCAATGCAGCATATGAAAGGGCCGACATTCCGGCAATCAGCAATCCCAATGCATGCATTCCATTTGCCACAATGTTTTGACTGATGCAAAGAAGTCCAATCGCTACAACACAAGATAGTATTTTCCTTTGATTTAGCTTCTCATGAAAAAGAATAGGTGAGCACAATAACAAGGATGGGTCCCACATAATAAATCAATGTGGCCAGACTCACATTTAAAAGTTTATACACCTCAAAAAGCAAGATCCAATTCATGGCAAGCAGGATACCACCAAGCATAAGCCAAATCCATTCTTTACATACATGTGCTTTATCAAAGCCCCCTTTGATGAATACCAGACAAGTCAATATCGCACCACCAATCCATGTGCGCATCAACACGATCTGACTGCTTCCCAACGATATAAAGGAAGCGAGTATACCATTTGTACCAAAAATCAACAAAGCAAGCAAGTACATGATATAGGCCCCATTTTATTTTGCTTATCATTTTTTCTCATTTTCTTTATTTCTCCACCCAAATCGAATCTGCGAAATATTTCCTTATTTCAACCTTCATCGTCTTATTTTCATACAATGCAATTCACCTTGCTGCTTGATAACTACAAAGCTCAATTAAATTGCTGTCTGGATCACGCAAATAAATGCTATTCATTGCCCCCAATGCCCCATGACGACACACCGGTCCCTCTTCGACTGGATACCCTTTTGCCTCAATCACATGTTTTACACTTTGGATGTCCTCATCAACGACAAAACACAAGTCAAGACATCCATAAGTCGGATGAGCTGCTGCTAGTAAGAACTCCGCTTTTTTAGTATGGATATTCAACTTCTGATTTCCAAACTGTACGGCATATCGTCCATGAACATGAACAATAGACATACCTAAAATTTCGCCATAAAAAGCAAGGCAAGCCGACAAATTTTGTGTTGTGATCACAAGATGATCCATTCTGATAATATGCACGAATTGCACTCCTACCTATATTTCGCCGTTTTTTACTCATTCCACAATATACTGTTTAAGGAGATTTTTTGAAAATCCCCATCAAAATGGATCCATCATCTTGTATTTTCATCACTTTTTGAATGATAAGTGATTTTCTTTGGTTAATGATTTACCCGTTCGAATCAAAATCCATGTTTGATAAAGACACTGATTTCTTTTTGAAAATCAAAGTCTTTCATTTTAGAAGATACAAACCGTTTCCGATAAAGCTTCTTTCTCGAATGGAAGCATACAACACCTTTTTGGGTTTCAATTCCAATCTATCATGGATTTCAACTGAATCTAAAAAAAGACAGGTAGACCTGATCTTTTACTTAAGCATATCCATTTTTTGTGCAAGAAATTGTTCCACACACTCTTCAAAATTCAAGTCCATTCGTTGTGCCAGAACAACCAACCACCAAACACACTCTCCTATTTTTGAAGGCAATATGTCCTTATCCTCACTGGGCCAACGTCCTTGATCATCCATGGTTGCTCTGCCAATCAATCCAGCATCGGTCAAGAATGCCAGGGCATCCTCTTCCACAGACCAAATGGAACCATGCAACTCTTTTTCGAATTGATGATACCGATTTCTTATTGCCATGGATTGTTGACTCACTTCTTTCGATTTATCCTTTTCCCTCCCTATGGATATTTTCATTCGCCATTTTAGGACTTCTAAGAAAAACAATCAACGGTAAGAGAATGGCTACACTCAGCAAGGCACTAAAGAGTGGAACATTTCCGATGGGTGTATCATAGAGAAAATGATCGACCATCACAAAGAAGATCCAGAATAAGCCTTTTTTCTTATGATGATCCTCACAAGATCGAACAATCAAATAAAGGCCGATTGCCGTTATTCCCGTATAGACCCAATGTGACCCAAGAGATGCAACGACTCGATCCAATGCGGTTGGAAAGGCACTGTTTACATGTTTGAATCCACTCTGGGTAATATACGAAAGATCTTCATCAATCTGAAATCCGATTCCCACACACATGCCCATGCTCAAATAATCCTTCCATGTTTTTCGATGAAATAGATACACAAGCATGGCCACTATACCCAATTTTAAAAGTTCTTCAATGATCCCGGCCTCGGCCGATCCCATCCATGCATCCGAATAGAATCGTCCCATCAAACGGGTCATCGCATCGGTAAATCCATCATTGATTTCACCCGCCAATGGACTTGAAATAAAAGCTCCACAAGCACCTGCAATCAGCATTTCATAGCCACAAATTTTGTATTGTTTGGCCAATTGTTTCATTAAGAGATAAAATGGCACGATATAAACAAGAAGCAAAAGAAATGCACTATAGACTTGTAAATACATCGTGACACTTGTATGTTTTCCACCTAAAAAATCGCCTTCATTGATGGTCATTCCTAAAGCAAAAAGCAAGATCAGCAAACCTGTTACGACCATTCTTTTTTTGTTTTGTTTATTCATCGGATTATCTATCCTTTCATGAATGCATGATAAATACTTTGAAAAAAGGTGGATGCATCTAGACCAAAAGGCAATCCCGAAACGCCTCCATCTCCTGCCTCAAGGATCTTCCATGTACCATTCTCTAATTCAGCATAATCAATGGTATAGAAAGGACTCGGCAAATTTCTGTATTTTTCAGCCAATTCCATTGGCAATGCATTTGTGGATCCTGGTTGATTGGAATTTTGGTTTACACTAATGATATTGCCATTGGCATAAAATACCCGAAATTCATTGGTCACATCCCCATAATGTTTCAAATGGAGATATTCTTTGATGCAAATCCCTCCTGTTAAAAGATCACCACGATACTTATTGAATATTTTCATTTTATCATCGAATTCAGCTTGAGTGATCGATGAATCAAAAAAGGATGGAAATTCAGTCCCCTTCGTTGATTTGACACTATCTTTGACCATGAAACGTTGAAAATGATGTTTTATCCGTTCAATATCAACCTTACCATCCGGAAAATAGATGATTTTGGCCGTATCATCTTGGATCAATGGATAGACATTGGGAAACAGATGCATCTTTTCATACGCTTGCGGATTGGTCAACAAACGAATACCTCTAGAATCTAGCTCTTTATACAATTTCTGATATTGTTCTGGTTTTAGCATCCAACCACGATACAAAACACAATCTGAAATATCAATTGCATCCGTTGTTTTTAATTTTTCATTTATGAGCCAACGATCATAATTAAATAATATTGTGTTAAATAGGCCTGTTTCGATTGCAGCTTGATATTCTTCCACCATATCCTCATCGATCCTTCGATGATTCCGATAACTAGCAGGAAACAATATTGTCATTTTTTTCATTTTTCCATACCTATGCAGTCAGCATTCCATTTATCTCATAATTTTTTCGATAGCTTTTCCTTTTGCCAATTCATCAACCAACTTATCCAAATATCGAATTTTTTGCATCAATGGATCTTGAATTTCCTGCACCTTGATTCCACAAACACTTCCTGTGATCAAATGACAATGGGGATTCATTTGTGGTGCTTGTTCAAAGAAAGTTCGATAATCCACTTCATTGTTTAGCTGTTGTTGTAATTGGGGTTTGGTGTATCCAGTCAACCAACAAATGATAGCATCTACCTCATCTTTGGTTCGCCCTTTTCGTTCCCCTTTTTTCACAAGCAATGGATATACCTTTGAAAACTTCATAGAAAAGACTTTTTCATTATTCATACGTTTCCCCACTTTATACGATTGGAATCAGTGCAACATGGATCCTATCGCCAATTCCTTTTCCCATTTGTTTTTGTATATCTTTTCGCACACCAATGATATAACAAATAGATCCATCTTCATTCTTGATTCCCATATTGACGACACTTCCATTATAAGCCACGCCATTGAACGTAGCATGGACTTTTATTCGTCCTTTCCCAAATTCACTTCGAAGATCGATTGGTACGCGAACATAGGCACCGCCTTTCTCCTTTACCGGTTCGATGATCGCATCAAATTCATATTTTTCTTTCATACAGGATTCCTTCTTTCATAACACCAAATCGCAATCTCTTTGATGAGATCACAATGTATTTCTTCATAGGGTATCTGAATCGATCCTTTGCCGTATGCATACCCATAGGTATCCAGTTTATCGGCGAAATGAAGGACAGCTTCAGCTCCTG
This sequence comes from Absicoccus intestinalis, assembly GCF_033971885.1. Lineage (NCBI taxonomy): Bacteria > Bacillati > Bacillota > Erysipelotrichia > Erysipelotrichales > Erysipelotrichaceae > Absicoccus > Absicoccus intestinalis. The sequence goes on from NZ_JALBUS010000005.1 coordinate 56,363, forward strand.
GATACAATCCAATATGCTTTTTATTGGCAGCAAAATGAATGATATTATGTTGATTCCAATAGGTTGGCATGCCCCACAAAATTTTTTCGGTGGCATCTGGCAAAGCTTCTTTGAGACAATTCCTTACAATCGATAGGTGTTTTTGAATGGGTTCATCCCAACCTAAGATGTATTCATCTACGGTTTTTGGCTTTTTTCCACAAGTATGCGATTGATTCTTTTTTGAGAATTCTCTTCCACATTTTGGACATTTCCACATGTCGCTCATCTCCTATCCATTCTTTGTAGGAATATGCCCTACTTTACAAAATCCTGATCATTGACAATGTTCAGGAATAACTGATTTAAGGGTTGCCATTTGGTTTCCATATCGTCCATGTTCTTTGCCACCCCTTTGATTTCTTCTAATTTTCTTTCCGCATATTCATTGATGATGCCAATCTTTGGCACCGTTTCCATTTCGGGAACATTTTTCTTGATTTCAAGCAATCGGCGGACCGCTGGTCTCATTTCGTCTTCCAGTTCGGCATCCAAAAGTTCATCAAATCGCACAGGTGGACAAGATTGTTTGTCAAGGATCCATTGAGCAGCCAAAAGAGGTCGAAGCACATATAAATATTTTTTCAATTGCACTTCATCACCTTTCAAATAATTTCGATAGTTCGAATCTGCCATATGCAAATAGTGAAATAAACTTTTCTTAGCCGAGAAATAGTGTGGTTGAATTTGTTTGATCCACTCGGCTTCTTCTGTTTCTGTATAGACAATTGGTGAAACACACCATACCATGATCGTCGGATTGGCATGATACAACAATTGCAGACTTTTCTTCACATCCCATCCAGAAATATCAAAAACTGTATCCAATCGCCATTCGATCACATCTCGTACGCGGTCCAATCGCAAATAATCGGCTTCTTTCCGGACATAAATGAAACGTACATCATAGTCACTGTCTGGTGAGGCAAAGCCCCATGCTCGGCTTCCCGATTCCACAGCCATGATAATTTTCACATCTTCTGTTTCTTCGATTTTTCGTAGTTCTTCGATGATCTTTAATTTCATTTCCTTGTTCATTTGTTTTTTTCCTTGTTTTAATGAATCAATTATAACAGATGATATTGTGCTTCTACAGAGTGACATGAGATCCTATTGGCATCACATAAAAAAATTTCTGCTTCAATAAAAAAGTGACCTTTTCAAGAGATACCTTAAAGGTCACTTTATTCGATGTGTTCCATTTATACATTTTCCAAGGCATCAACATCCAATATCTTGATTCTTCTTCCGGAACGTTGGATAAGACCGGCCGTTTCAAGATATTTCAGTTTTCGTGAGAGTGTTTCTGGTGTTGTACCCAAATATTGAGCAACATCCATCATCCGCATTGGGATCGTAATCTCATTATCTACCGTTGTTTTTGGTAAGTTCAAGAGATAATTTGCCAATCGCTCTTCCACGCGTTCCATGGACAAGAACTGGGTTTGTTTTTCCAATTGCACCATCTTCCGGGCAGTCAGTTCAAACAATTTCAAGGCAATTTCAGGATACCTCATCAACACCTGATTGAATGCAGATTTGCTTAATGTACAAATGACCGTTTGTTCAAGTGCCTGGCCAAACAAAGTTTCATTGGGAATACCAAACAATTGTTTATCTCATCATTCTCCTTGATCTTCTCATCTATGCCTGAAAGTACAATAACAATGCCATCTTGCTGATGCCTTGGAGGAATCGGGATTGTCATACTACCAAGCGTTTTAGCATTAATGTTTCCGCGAGTACTTCCAGTATTAAAAGAGTGAACCCAGCCCTTAAAGGTATCAGACATACAATAGTATTTGACATACTTCGGATTGACTTTCTTGGGATCGATACTGAATTTAATAAGGAATCCTGCGTAGACAAACTGTCCATCTGAGCCATCATAAAAATAGTTTCTTCCTGTACTTGCGCCGGTTCGAGCAAAAACGATATCGTTTGGCTCGAGAATATATTGGCTTGCTCTTTCATCATCAACAGATTTTAGATCATCTTTGTTTAATGTTCCGTCATCACGAATATCTGTGATACGCAAGTAAGTGTACAGATCATCTGAAAAATCCACTGCTGAAGCTGCAATGCCATATGAGCCTTTACCGTCCGTAGTAAGATCAGCTAATGTCGCTGTACTGAAATCCATCATTCCACTTCCTATCCAATATATTTCTTATGCGCCAGCTTCACATTGCTCTGCTTGACCATCGCATACTGAAGCGTCGTATCTATTCGTTTATGCCCTAGTAGCTGCTGAAGCTGCTCGATCGGCATTCCCTTGTCAATCGCCTTCGTGGCAAGAGTCCGACGAAATTTATGCGGATGCACCTTGTCGATGTTCAGACGCTTGCCAATCTCCCTGACTCGTGATTCCACGCCGCCGATTGTCAGTCGCGAATGCGGCTCCTTCAATGTGACGAACAATGCCTCGCAGTCATCACTCCGGCTATCGAGATACTCCTGCAAGTGTATTTTCGTGCGAGCGTCAAAGTAGACGATACGCTCCTTGTTGCCCTTGCCAAGAACCTTACATTCTCGCTCATTGAAATCAATATCCGACTGGTTCAACAGCACCAGCTCACCAACGCGCATTCCCGTTGAGGCCAGCATATCAATAAGCGCGAGATCCCGCTTCTCCGCACAGCTGTCACGCATCTTCTCCAAGTCCTCATCGGAGTAGGTGTCCTTGATGCTGCTCATTGTCTTCACCTTGTGAATCCGGCGAATCGGACTCTTGATCAGGTATTCCTCATCCTCCAGCCAGGAGAAGAAGCTCGACAGAATCCGACGTACATTGTCGATCGTAACGCGGCTGAGACTGTTCTGCTTCTGATAATCCGTTAGGTATGATCTCAAGTCCTCTGTCATGATGTGCGTTACCTCCTTGCCCGTTTCAGTGAGCATGCGATTGATCGTGTTCTGGTAGTAGGTCAGCGTCTTCTCGGAACATCCCTCGATCCGCTTTGCCTCCAGAAACTTCTGTAACAGCTCCTGACTGCTGATTTCGTCCTTATCCGGTTTATCCTCCATGTACTTGCATAGCACAGCTTCAAGCGACTGTTCCAGCGCCTTTGCCTGTGCATTGTCCAAAATCGGCAGCATCCGCTGCAGCACTTCCTGTTTGATTGATTCTTTCATATTGTCGTTTCTCCTTCTATAGATTTTCCAAAGAACGACATCAACGGCAGTTCCGTTGGTTTGTTCCTCCCGCCGTTGGTGGGAGTTATAAACAAGAATTTACTTCATCAGGCCGATGCCATTTTCACCCAAGAGTTCTTAAACCATGATGCAATACCAGATGGGTGGGCAAAAGGCTCCTTGACTGACATTGCTGATTACCTTAATGGTCTTGCTATGCAGAAATACCGTCCCAAAACCGGCGAGATCGGCCTGCCTGTTCTGAAAATCAAAGAACTTCGGCAAGGAAGTTGTGACGAAAGCAGTGAGCTTTGTTCTCCTTCAATCAAGCCTGAGTATGTTATCAATGATGGTGACGTTATCTTTTCATGGTCTGGAAGCCTCCTTGTTGACTTTTGGTGTGGCGGCACTTGTGGGCTTAATCAGCATCTTTTTAAGGTCACATCTCAAAAATACGATAAGTGGTTCTATTATTCTTGGACAAATTATCATCTACAAGAGTTTGCCGCCATCGCCGCTGATATGGCTACAACCATGGGGCATATAAAACGGAGAGATCTCAATGCGGCTAAAGTTTTAATTCCCTCTCATGACGATTACATGCGCATAGATGCTATTCTCAAGCCTTTGTATGACCTTGTGATTGCAAACCGCATTGAGAACAGGAAACTTGCATCTTTGCGAGATGAATTGTTACCACAACTGTTGTCAGGAAATATTGACGTATCTGAGGTGAGAATATGAGCGATAGACAGTTAAAAATCCTGTTCAATGCTCAACTAAATGCGCAAGATATAGAAACACAAACCTATGTCTGTCGTCAAAATAATTCAGACATCTGCGGGAACAATGGCCTTCCTGGCATCTGTTCCTTCGTAAGTAAAGATGGAATTTGCCGAAAGCCACATCGCGTGTGGAAGAAACAATACTTGAAGCTCAAAGGTTAAGCCGCAGATAAATTCTTGTTTTTCGCCCTCATAACCGCCTGGTCCGACAACACGTAGAAGTTGTTCTTTACCACTTGCAGTGAGTTCATACACTTTCAATCGACCAGATGCAACAATATCCAGTCTTTCATCTCCCGGCCTGAAAATTTCTTCATTTTTTTCATAGGTCCTGTGATGGACCAATTTCATAATTTTCTGCTGTTCCTGTCTCGAAAGATCGTGGAACAGTGGAACCAGTGCAACACATAAATGTTCTTCGATGATCTTCTCCTCCTTATCTTTTTTATTGTAATACGATTTTATCAAATGTAGCAAGTAACGTATAGGTTGCTCTGAATGCATCACATACATCATTTGGAATCGCATAATTTCCGGTCAAATCGCGCAATTTTTTAAACTCGTCTTTTACATCCAGATTTCCTTCTCTGATTTTCTTTTGTATTTGTTCATATACTTGGCGTACCTGGAAGACTTCCGGATGATGTTGCCCATGAACCTTTGCGATTGCCTTTGTATACACATCTAAAATGGCATTGTTTTCTTCATAAAATTCTTTGATCATTGTATATACCCTCCTTATTTTACCGATGTTTTCAAAACATCGTACCCAATGGAACGGACTGCATCCGCTGCTATTTCCATATTTGTCTGTGTTTCATCAAACACAAATTTAGCCTTACTCGCATTAAAGAGCACTTTTACACTTTCCGATTGGACACCTTTTACCTTTTTTAGGGCGCCTTCTATCTTTTGCATGCAGGTTGGACATGCCAATGTTTCTAATTGTAAGATTCCTTTTTTCATTTTTCTTCATCCTTTCTATCATCAGTTTAGCCATAGCTTGCTGATCCATAATTGATTTCTATCAAGAAAACCTATTTTTTTGTCGTACAGAAGTCGCATGGCATTCATAATAACAACCAGAATGCTACTTTCATGAACAAACATACCAATTTCCATATTCATCCAGTCACTGGCAAACAAGCTCACCAACAACACCACAACGACAAACAAGGCGATTCCCATATTTTCGATTCGATTACGACGAGTTGCCTTGGCAAGACGAAAAGCATCGGGAAGACGATGAATGTCTGAATGCATCAATACTACATCGGATGTCTCAATGGCAGCATCCGTACCATCTCCCATCGCAATGCCAATGTCTGCCTCAGCCAAAGATGGACTGTCATTGATGCCATCGCCCACAAAAGCTACAATTTCTCCCATTTCCTTTCGCGCTTTGACATACGTTGCTTTGTCTTGTGGTAACATGTTGCCTCTTGCTTCTGTCAATTCAAGTTCCTGGCATACAAGCTCAACCGCCATCGGCTGATCACCAGAAAGCAGAATCAGATTTTTAACTCCCATTTTCTGTAATGCCTGGATATCTTCTTTCACGCCTGCTCGGATCTGGTCGCGGATACCCACAGCCATGGCAAGTTGTCCATCCACTGCCAATAAGACAGTGGAATTGCCATCCGCTTCCATGCTCGCAATATCGCGTTTTGTCTTGGCATCCAAGACAATATGATGTTTATGCATCAAACCAACATTGCCAACAAGCACATCGTGTTCATCCACTTGTGCAACAATACCGCCTCCCTGCATCACTGCAGACGATTGCACAACATGTGTCTGGTCACTCGAATATTCGTTCAATATGGCTTTTGCGAGTGGATGAGACGACTCCTTTTCAACACTGATAAGCAACTCAGTTGCAAGTTGATGGTCTTGACTTGTATATACAGTCCGAACGACCTGTGGATTTCCATAGGTCAGTGTGCCTGTCTTATCAAATAGGATCGTATCTGTCTGCGCAAATTTGCCTATGACATCACTTCCTTTAAACAAGATGCCCTGACGGGCTCCTTTCCCAATACCGGACACATTTGAGACGGGTACACCAATGACAAGAGCTCCTGGACAGCCCAGCACTAAAATGGTAGTGGCCATGGCAATATCTTTTGTCCAGAGCCAAACAACGATACCAAGCATCAAAACAATGGGCGTATAATATTTCGAAAACTGATCAATGAATCGCTCTGTTTTGGATTTGGAGTCCTGTGCTTCCTCTACTAATTCTATGATCTTTCCAAAAGTTGTATCTTCACCCACTTTTTCAGCCTTCAACTGTAAGGCTCCATTCTCAAGTATCGTCCCCGCAAAGACTTTGTCACCTACACTTTTTTCCACTGGAATGGATTCACCGGTAATTCCTGCTTCATTGACAATGCCATTACCAAAAGTCACTTCACCATCCACCGGAATTTGGCTACCCGTTTTCACAAGTAGAGTATCTCCTTTTACCACTTCATCAATTGCCACTTCTTCAAATTCACCCGATTTGTTTTTGCGCCATGCCGATGCCGGTGCCATTTCGACTAGACTCTGAATGGCTGAGCGTGTTTTTGCCAACGTTTTCTGTTCCAGATAAGCACCAAACAAGAACAAAAACGAAACAATGGATGATTCCTCAAAGGAACGAATCCCAAAAGCCCCCGCTATCGCAAGAGTCACCAATACATCTATACTAATTACCTTTACTCTTAATGCCTGCACAGCCTGTATGGCAATGGGAAGCCCACCGATCAGGGAAGCCCCAATAAGAAAGTAAGTAGAAATTTTTCCTGGCACGGAAAGCATTTTGAGACCAAACGAAATCAAAATAAAAATTCCCGTCATGACCATCCAATGATTGCGATTCTGTAACACCCATTTTTGCATGTCATCCTCCTCCTTTAGACAGTCTCAGTATAAAAAAATCTTCCAAAATAAAAATTGATAGGTATCAAGTTTCTGTATTTTTTGGGTGTGCATAAGTTATAATTTTCTACTTCCATAAAAAAACACGGAAATGGGCACACCATTCCGTGTTTCTGGTTATTCATTTAGACAATAGGAATACATTGAGCCTACCCCTATTCATACTGAAACTTTACTCCCTTCTCTTTGAACATTGCTTCCAATTCTTTCTTGTCAATCTTTCCCTCTTTTATGGCTTGTTGTATTCCCGGTCCAAGAGATATGGTTAATGGGCCCCGTCTCATTGTCCGCTGTGCCAATTCAACTGGTTTCCAACCACGATTGCTATATAGATGCGTATGATTGTGATAATCCATAAAAAGTTGTACCAGTTTTTCTAGATCTTTCTTTGAAAGAAGTACGCCACATTCCCTGAGTTCCGATGTGATCCATTTGAGTTGCAACGTAGGAGATACCAGACCAAGCACCGATTTGCGATGAATATCTCGCAATAGCTTCTCTAATTCTGGCCCTTTCCGATCTTCCAGATACTTGTTCAATTTCTTCTCGTTTCGTTTTGGTCCACCCTCTATCTCACCACTAAGATACTTCACTTGGAATTCTTCATGATGAGAAAGAAAGGAAAATTCACTTAATCGTTTTCCCACATGATTGGATTTCTTTTTATGTCCAGACATATCCACCAGTTCTTTCGCATCTGCTTTCAACCTTCCAAGAAAATCTTTCAATTTTTTCTCTTCAATGGATAGTTGTTTAGTGGTCGCATAAGTCAGAAAATCATCTGGAATAAAATAGGGCTTATCCGCCTGGGCATCTGTTAGTTGATAATATACCATCCGTTTTCCATAACCACTCCCCATGATCTCTCTAGCTACAAGCTCTCGATCCAATGGCTTTGATGGCTCCTCTGTATCCAGATCGTATAATTCATCCTCTTCAAAGACATAATAGGAATGTTCTTCTCTTCTCGCAATGCCAGAAAATGCCACAAGATCTTTTTGACGTATGGATGGTATATCTATCCTGGTGGACAAATCTTTATAAATTTCCCACAAATGACGAATAGGAACGGTACCATAAAGATTTACAGCAGCATCAAAAAAAGCATGAAGAAAATCTTGTTGTTTGGTTGTAAGGCCAGCTTCCGCATATTTTCTAGCCAATGTTTTTTCGGATAATGGTTTTGGATATGACATATTTTCACCTATCTTAAAAGTCATTCTATCATAAATCCGGTCTTAGCGATCGTTATTGACCCATCAAGATAAATAACTTCTCTTTTACCTTATGTATTGAACTGATCTAACGACGATTTCATAGGAAGCAAGGACAAAGAGTGTATCATAAAAAAACAGACATCTTTGAAATACATAGTCTGCTTTTCTATTTTATTGTTTGTTGATTTAATCATTTTCATCGGCAATTGCTTTTCTTGTATCTTGTACAACATCCGATAAGGTTATCTTTTTCAGTTCCTCCTCCATCGCTTGTTGAACTCGATTCAGTTTTTGATCCACCCCTTTATGGATATTTCTTCCGATCGGACAGTTTGCATTCGGATTTTCATGAAAATGAAAGAGGCCTTCTTCACTAACCGCATCAACTGCTTTATAAATCGCAAAGAACGTTATTTCATCCAGTGGTTTTGCCAGAGTTATACCGCTTTTTCCTTGACTGATCGCAATGATGTCAGCCTCTTTGAGCGCACACATGACATTCCGTACGATGACTGGATTGGCTCCAACACTGCTAGCCAAAAATTGGCTCGTTACTTTTTGTGTGTCTTAATAATACGTTCCTTGGATTTCAAAGAAGCACCAACTAAACCACTGAAACATTTTCCAACATCTGATTCTGGTACTCATAATTTAGTCTGTCAAAGATCTTGCCATTTATACACAACGCAGAATGTTCAATATTGATAAATTTCATCCCACATTTTTCCATGACTCTTTTGGAACCTTGGTTCTCTGCAGCACACCAAGCCCTCACAACTTTTATCTTCTTTTTTGCCGTTAAATATTGCAGGACAGCTTGTAAAGCCTCCGATGCATACCCTTTGGACCAATTTCTACGTTCAATGCTGATTCCAACTTCAATTGAACTCAATTCATCATTGTAATCATAAGCCCCAATGGTTCCTATCAATTCGCCATTTAATTCGATGGCCCAGCTGAAAAAGAAATCATCATCGTAATGATCGATGAAAGTCTGTATCGTTTTGTGAGCCATCGCCTTGGTTGCATATGGATTCCATCCAGAATACGCATACATTTTTGGATCCATACCCAAAATACGATATAACCAATCTGCATCTTCTTTTTCGTGTTTCCTTAGTACAAGTCTTTTCGTTTCTATTCGTTCGGTTCCACTCATTTCGTACTTTCCTCCCATTGATTTCAACTTTGTCTCTTATTTTATCAACGCTATGCCAACAATGCACAAAATCATTTTCGAATGACAGATTCTACATGTAGCGACTGGATTTAATCTTCAAATAACACAACATGATTTGAAATCACATCCGTATCATCAAATTCATTTCCAACCACAAATACCTTGGTTCGTATTATTTTTGGCAATATTCGTTTCCATATATCCCATTTCTCCTAAAGAAAAAGGCATCCAAAGTAGAATCTTATTGCATAAATTCGTACTTTAAATACCTTTTTATCACCCATCCGGTAAGGTTGAAGGCTATTTTCATTCAACAACATGGTATCGAAAAAAATATATATTTATCAAGAAAAATGGATTACCTTACCAAACGAAATTCCTGCATCAAATAATCATACAAGCAATAAGAAGCGTTTATCCTCATCTGTTTCCGCTCAAACATATAATTCGCATTCTGAAAACAATATGGCTTTTCCTGCCAAAAACACCTTATCCTCTGCCATTCTACAATAAAGCATGCCACCTCGTTGGGAAGCTTGATACGCTACAATATTTTCTTTGCCAAGTTTCTTGGCCCAATAAGGAACAATATGACAATGTCCGGATCCACATACCGGATCTTCCATGATCTTTAATTTGGGTCCAAAACTTCGAGAAACAGAATCGGTATTTTCTCCTGGAGCTGTTACATGCACAAGCAAACCATCCAATCGCAACAATTTTTCCATATCTGGTTCGAGCTTTTTCACAATATTCGCATCATCGAATACACAGAGTAGGTCTCTGCCCATATAAGCTTCAATCGGTGTGGCACCAAGAGCATCGACAATCTCTTTTGTGATAGAAACTTTTTTCAATGCATACGCTGGAAATTCCATTTCCAACAAATCATTCTTTTTCCTAACCATCAAATCACCACTACAAGTTGAAAATGTAACCGTATCTTCATTTGGAAGATAGAATCGAAACAACACATAGGCACAAGCAAGCGTGGCATGTCCACACAAATCAATTTCACCACCACAAGTAAACCAACGCAATCGATACTGACTCCCTTCTTGAACCGCAAAGGCCGTCTCTGAAAAATTGTTTTCTTTCGCAATATCTATCATCCGACTTTCAGGGATCCATTGGTCCATGATACAAATAGCCGCTTGATTGCCATGAAAAACTGTATCTGTAAATGCATCGACAATATATTGTTTCATCTGCTTCCTCCGCTTCTCATTTTGCCAAGATATCACTGCCTTATTTCCTTTTCCTTCTTATCAACAAACAGATCGATTATGGCTTGAATAAACCTTGCCACAGACACATTTTCGTCCGTTCTGAAAACCGATATATCCTTTTTAAGAAGCGTTTCCAGGATCGCAATGCGCCGATTCAAGGAAGTACCAAGTGCTTCAGGGCTCAATCTATCAACGTCAAACTCTGGGTAATCCATTGACTTCTCAAGTATTTTTAGATTTTTATAAATCAATTTGATGCTTTCAGACATAGCTAGCTTCCGTCCCATTCAGGCCAGTCATCGTCATCGGCTAATCTATCCATAATTTTTTCGGCTTCGTATGTTTTTTCTGTCGGGTTGTCGTCTTTATCCATTTTACTAACCGAATATAAGGCTAGTTCAGTAATAATATCATTAGGATCGCTCATAGATAGTACTTCATTAGCATTCGACATATTTTCTGATATCCATCTTTTTTCTGATTCTAATAGCATCATTTCACCTTCTTGCCTTTCTTATTTATACGGTTAGCTTGAATCAATAATCCAGTTTTAGGCCTTACCACAGACACATTTTCGTCCGTTCTGAAAACCGCCCTTTGTGGAAACCTGTCCCATTATAGAATGGAAAGGAAGGAGTTCATCGTCTCAGTCCTCATTGATTGAGCAAACATTTCATGCTCCATGAAAAAACTCAATAATTAATGCTAGCTATGTCATTACGATTGCCAAAGCACGAAAATATCAACGTAATAAGACTTGCATTAAAGCCTTTACAGTATCTTGCCCATCTAAACAAGTACCGATTAAATAGCCTTTCTCATTATCCCAATTTGCCAATCTACGATAGTAAAAGCCTTTTTTACTATCCTCAATAATGAACGGAACAATTCTATGCTTTCCACTTCCAGGCGAATTTGCTTTCACCAGTTAGAAACATGCGTCATCGGCGCACTTTAAAAACTCGAGGGTGAAAACCTTCAAGGGAGGATGATGTTTATTATCTGGACAATTTCTTCTGATTTGTCTTGTTACACATACCTTATGTACATCACAAGAGGATGTCCGCAAGAACTTTTAGTAGCAACTCGTTATCACTATGCTTTCGAATAGCGATACGACAATATGCGGAAGATAAACCATAAAACTGTGAGCAGTCTCTAACTTTTATTCCTCTTATCAGGAGTTCTTGCAGCATATTCTTTATCGTGGATTTGAACAACAAAAAATTTCCTTTTGATGGAAATACCATTAATGGAAGTTTTTCCAGTTCACCAACTAACCAATCTCGCTCGCTTAATAAGAATTGGTATGTTTTCTGCATGTATGTCTCATCCATAAGCACACATAGTCCAGCAAATTGCGCTGGTGTAGAAACCGAGAAACTTTGACCACAAGAATACATGCGTGAAAGCAACCTTATATTGCTGGAAATGCAGAATCCTAAACGAAAACCTGCAAGGGAGTATGTTTTTGTAAACGCATCTATTACAACTAGATTTTCATATTTCGTCGTAAGTCTCTTTGCAGAATAATCTCTCCACTGCGGTAGAAACTCTATAAAACACTCATCAATAACAACAATAATGTTATTTTTGACACAGCAATCGAGTATCTTTTCTATAAATGGTTTGCTTACGATTTGTCCTGTTGGGTTATTGGGATTACACAAAAACAACATGTCACAATCTGGTTGAATAACAGACAGAATTTCCTCGTCTAATTCAAAGCCATCTGCCTCACTTAATGTGTAGTGTAATACATCGCAGTTCACTAACTTTAAGGCGCGCTGATATTCTTCAAATGTAGGTTCCACAATGATTGCATGCTTAGGCTTGACTGCAAATACTACACGATACAGCAGGTCATCCGCACCATTTCCACATAAAATATGAATTGCAGGGACATTGTATTTTTCAGCCAAACAGGCAGTTAACTGGTTACACTCAGGGTCGGGATATACATCAGATATATCAGCAATCGCATTCATGTTTTCTTTTACTACCCTAGGAATACCTAACGAATTGGTGTTGACCGAAAAATCAATAAGTGTACCATCTCCGTATTCAGTTATGACCTTCCAAGAATAATTATTAAAATTCGACCGCATGAAATAGAACACCTCCAAATACTCATTTGTCTTCCAATCATCCATCCCCTACCCTACATCCAATCACGAAACTCAACCCTATAAAAATGCTCTTTCGATAAGTTCCCCCAGAGAGTATTTTCTTAGTTGAACCATCCTTTTGGAAAAAAGTAAAATGTATAAGAATGGCTTAAAATAAGGCTTTCATCACATCTTAGCCATTGACCTTGAACATCAATGCTACCGTCTCCACATGGCACGAGAAAAGCACCTGAATGTCTGGTTTCTGGCCACAATTCCGTTCGTTAGCGGGAATTGCTCAAAGCCGAAAATCGGCATTTTTACAGTTACTCTCCGTTTACAGATATATCCAAGTGCTATTTCCACCTATAATACGGCGGGCTGGAGGAAGCCATCGTCTCGACCTGCTCTCCTCTGCTCAATCGGTTTATGATCAAGGTCTCAACCCAGTATGCTGTTAGCTTGGTCGCTTATCTTGGTCGGTCAGCGATCAAGTGATTGCTGACCTATTGCTGCCTGAACCGGTATTTCCCTTTACCAAATCCGGAAACTGGCTCAATGATACCCCGCTCTACCATTTCCTTCAAAAGCTCAGAAGACCTTGACGCTTTCATATCAAGCACGCGCATGACATCCGACCGTCCAAAGATCGTCTGGCCTTGAAATTCTTCGCGAAGCTTCAGGATATGTTCTGTCGTTTTAGCTGTAAATCTATTGTCAATATCCGCCTTTAAAACCTCAATGTCCGATTTTCCATCTTGAATGTCCGGTTTTTCCGTTTCCTTGAACGCTCCGCTGATATGCAATGTCCGGTTGTGAAGCGGATTATCCTCGCCAAGCATGAGATTCCTTAAAAACAGTTCCAGATATTCCGTCGTCTCATGGATGCCTTTTGTGAAGTCATTGTAGTTAGCGCGGACAAGCGAATTGCGGAAATACCACGCGTTTTCAGCGAAGATGTCATTCGTTACGTCAAAACCAAGCGTCCGCAGATACTTGATGAAGAACACCGCCGTGGTCCTGGTATTACCTTCACCGAAAGCATGAATCTGCCAGAGCCTCGAAACGAAAAACGCAAGATGTCGGATGATCTCATCCATGGAAAGACCCCGATATGAGAACTTCCGCTCCTCGGAAAAATCATACTCCAATGTCGCTCTCAACTCAGTCGCACTGCCATAAATCACCGTCGCTCCGTCGAGCACCCATTCCTTCTTCGTGATGTTATAATCACGAATGTGACCAGCATGTGGATAGATGCCCGTAAACAATCTTCTGTGAATTGACAGGTACTCATTCGGTGTAAAACTGAATGCCTGCTCGGACAATATCTCTGCGATTCTAGCAGAAACCTTGTCAGCCTCTTCCGTGCGGTCATTTACATCATGAGATGGATTTTCCTTGTAATAGCTCTGCAGAAGCGCATTCGCTTCTTGGAAGGAAATCTCTCCCTCGATATTGCGAACCGCCGTATGTATCAGATAAGCAGATGTCTTCAGGCCATCAACTGCCTGAAGTCCAATGGCCGTATGCCATGCATAGCCCTTATTTCGCTTATTCGGTTCGGACTCCTTGATATATTCCTTGAAAGGGTCTTTATCCATCCCACTCACCTTCCTTTTCCTATTTCAACTGACACCGCGACACCCATCATTAAACGATTCAAGCTATGCATGACATCTAATCCCGACACGCGCGCCGTATCTATTAAGACCTCATTTTTGATACAAAGCCCGTATGAGTTTTTTGCCCGGAAACCGTTCTGTTTCTAGGCTTTTCTGCGTTTCAGGGCATAGAGCAGGAGCGCGTCTGTAACCCTGTACTGATATGATCTTGTGGCTACTGTAGTCAAAAGCAACACCCCCCAATCTGCAATCGTTAAAAAGTATGGCTATCGTTGAAAGGTTTATTAGTCCTGATATTCAGCCTGGGCATCGGTGTCGATTGCCTTTATCTCAAAGGTCTTTCGAATCGAAACGCAGAAATTGTATTTTATCATCAGGTTTGCCAGATGTTCACCATCAATGAGAATGATCTGATGCTTCTCCGCGTAGTCTCCGGCCTGCTGTGAAAACCTGGCAGTCGTTACAAAAAGTCCATCTCCATGTTTCTCGGCAATTGCTCCGACGAAATTTTGGATATCTTGTCTGCTTACCACCTTGTCCAACGCCCACTCTTTGGCCTGTACGTAGATGACCGAGAATCCAAGCTTGTCTTCCATGATGACACCATCGATTACTTCATCACCAGAGGCGATCGTTGCATGGCTACCATAAGTCACTGTTCCGTAACCCATCCTGGACAGAAGATCAACAACAAGCTTCTCAAAGGTATATGGTGTTATCTTCAACACCTCGCTAAGCAGATCAGAAGCCAAGCTGTAATTTATCTGCTTGTATGCATCCTCAAACTGGCCATCCGGCGTGAGGTCTGATAGCTTTGGAACTGCTAGCGCGGGATTAGGATTATCGGGGGGGTGGTTCAGGCGCAGACGCAAAATCTACAAAGGAAGGAAATTGCTCTAGATACTTGGATTCTATTTTCTCCGGATTATCCGCAACGACTTGTTTTCCGGCATTCGCAATGACAATTGTGGCACGGGCTGGGCTGTCGAGAAGCCCGACTTTTTTCAGATATGTTTTCGCCCACCCAACCCTGTTCTTAAAAACAGTCTGTCTTCCACTTGGAAGCATCTCAGCAAGTTCTTCCGAGGACAAATTCAGTTGTTCTGCCAAAAGAGCCGTAACATCCTTCATCTTGTAAATTTTGCCATCGCTGACCGCTACCAACAAGGGCTTCATCAATTCATCATATTTCGGCCTGCCATAATCGGTCTTCCTTATTCCTTCTTCCCATATTCAGCCTTCGATTCTGCAACCATACCCATATCATATGTTTCATTCACATACTGGTTTAGTCTGTTCGAATAAGCGTTGACGCGTTCTCCCATGTCGTTGTTGTCTGCCCACAGCTCGCATTGCGTCATCACCGTCTGGACGGCGTCGTCCATGCCTTCCGGCGGATACTTGTGCTTTTTCAGAAGCCTCTTGATGAGCATGCGCATCCTCGCCCGTGCCGAATCGCGCTTCTGCCAGTCGATGGTGCGGTTCTTCCGCAGCGTGTCGGCGAGTTCCTTTGTAATGGCGATTAGCTCGTCGTTCTCGTAGAAGTCTTTGATGGCCTGCGGCTTGGTGAGTGCATCGTAGAACGCGAGCTCATCAGCAGTAAGCCCGAGCTCTTGCCCCTCTTTCTGCGCTGCCTGTATCTGCTTGGCAAGATTGAGCATCTCCTCAATGACCTGCTCGTTTGTCAGCATGCCGTTGAGATACTGGTTCATCGCCTGCTGCAGGATTTCGCTGAACTTCGCTGATTTCACGACATTGGTATGCTTGTAGACGACCACCTGTTCAGCTATGATTTTCTTGAGGAGCTCGACCGCAAGGTTCTTCTCCTTCATGTTCGCGATTTCTTCAAGAAAATTTGGATCGAATAGTGAGAATTCACCGTTGGTATCCTGGAAAAGGTTTATCACACCGTCGCTGTGGATGCTAGCTTTCAGCAGATTATTGATCCGGGCGTTCATTTCCGGCAGTGATATCCTCTTTCCTTCGCCCTGATTCACAAGCCGATTGACGAGTACACGAACGGACTCGAAGAACGCGGCTTCTATGCGCTCATCCTCTGCAGCCAGTGAAGAGCAGAGGGACAGTGCCTGTTTTAGCATGAGTGATTCCTTGAGAAACGTATCGCGGTCGTCTTCCTTGCCCACGGCGACGATGAAGTTGACCGCGCCGCTGATTGCTTTCGAGCGGGCAAGGTTGCTGCCATGAATGAAGTCAGAGTAATCATAACCGTAGAACAGGTCTCGGCAGACAGACAGCTTCTCCTGGAACTTCGGATACGCGACCTTGGCCACATCCGTATCGCCATAGTTCTTCCGGTCGCGGGCCGTGTAATCGTTCATTGCCTCTTTGAGCGCGGATGCAATACCAACGTAGTCGACGATCAGACCGCCTTCCTTATCCTGAAAGACACGGTTCACGCGGGCGATGGCCTGCATAAGGTTGTAACCCTTCATTGGCTTGTAAATGTACATCGTGGCGAGCGACGGAACATCAAATCCTGTCAGCCACATGTCCACTACGATGGCGATCTTGAACGAACTGTCATTGTCCTTGAATTCAGCAGCCAGCTCGTCCTTGTGGCGCTTGTTTCCGATAATCTCTGCCCATTCCTCCGGGTCTTTGTTCGAACTGGTCATGACAACCTTGACCTTGTCCGTCCATGCTGGGCGCAGCTCGAGAATCCGCTTGTAGATCTTCATGGCGATCGGACGCGAATAAGCTACGATCATGGCCTTGCCGGTTAGCAGGTTCTCGCGGTAGTTCTCGTAATGATCGAGGATATCGTTGACGAGCGATTCGATGGTCTTGTCGTTGCCGAGGATGGCCTCCATCTGGCCTAGTTCCTTCTTACTGCGCTCGATGACATCTGGATCGGCGTTCTCCGCCATGATGTCATATTCCTTATCAATGAGAGCAAGCGTGTCCTCGTCGAGTTTCAGTTTGATGACGCGGCTCTCGTAATAGACGGGCCTTGTTGCTCCATCCTCCACGGCCTGCGTCATATCATAGATGTCAATATAATCACCAAACACCTCGCGCGTGTTCCGATCCTTCATGGCAATCGGTGTGCCGGTGAATCCAATATAAGTCGCATGCGGCAGACTGTTGCGAATTACACGTGCAGTGCCAATCTTTATCTCGCCGGTCTTGGAATCGATTTTCTCCTTCAAGCCGTACTGGCCACGGTGCGCCTCGTCCGCCATGACGATGATGTTGTGGCGCTCAGACAACGGCTCGTGAGATTCCTCGAACTTCTGCATGGTGGTGAAGATGATGCCGTTCGCTTTCCTGCCGTCGAGGAGCTCCTTCAGGTTCTGGCGGCTCTGCGCGTGGATCGGGTCCTGCCGCAGAAAGTCCTTGCACTTGGCAAACTGGCCGTACAGCTGATCATCCAGATCGTTCCGGTCGGTGATGACAACGATGGTCGGCGAGTCCAGAGCCTCCTGCAGAAGATGCGCGTAGAAGACCATCGACAGGGATTTCCCGCTACCCTGCGTATGCCAGAACACGCCGCCGCGGCCATCGGTCGCCATGCCTTTCTTCGTGGACTCGATGGCTTTGCGAACCGCAAAATACTGATGATATCCGGCAAGAATCTTGACCTGCTTCAAGCCTTCATTAGAGAAGCAGATAAAGTTCTTGATAATATCAAGCAGCCGTTCCTTCTGAAACATGCCTTCGAAGAACGTGTCGAACTGGGCGTACTGTGTGTTCTCGTAGCTTCCGTCCTTCGTTTTCCATTCCATAAACCGGTCTTCGCCTGAGGTGATCGTTCCAGCTTTGGATGTGCCGAGATCACTCATGACACAGATGCAGTTGTAGATGAACATGGACGGTATCTCGTGCATGTAGTTGCGGATCTGCGTGTAGGCTTCTGAAGCGTCCGTCTCTTCCCGCGACGGACTTTTCAGCTCCATCAGGACGACCGGTAAACCATTGAGGAAGAGCAAAACATCGGGCCGCTTTTTGCTATTCTCGATAAAAGTCCACTGGTTGGCAATGATAAAGGAGTTGTTGTCAGGATTCTTATAATCAACCAGATAAACAAGCCCAGCGCGTTCCTCGCTCCCGACAAGATAGCTCACCTCGATGCCGTGCTGGATATAGTCCATGAACACAGTATTCTTCTGAACGAGGTTTGCGTTATCGAAATTCTTCAGCTTGAAAAGCGCCTCGTGAATTGCACTATTCGGCATGTCTGGATTGATGCGGTGAATCGCATCATCCAATTCATCCTCATACAGTGGGTCCTTATAGTTACGGTCAAGATCCGGACCGTAGACATGCCGCCATCCCATATTCTCAAACAGCTCTATGATCGTGTTCTCATAGTTTGCCTCTGTATAAATCCCTGACATAAAATCAACTCCTTTTTTAACTTATCTTTATACTCCAGAGGAGTCCCTGTTCTCCATTAAACAAGAATTTATATGCAGCTTAGAGGTCAATGTCGGAGACGTCAATCTCTCCGGACATCAGTTTTGGAAGAAGTGAATCTCTCAATTCTGATAGGGATTTGCTTTCCGTCTGATTCGACCTTATTGCTGCGAAGGCTGGGATTGCGATCTCATTAAAGTGTTGAAGCTCAGTAACTTCTGGGATTACAAACGGCATGCCCTTTATGATTTTTGAATTAACAGCCGTAGCAATAGAAGAAGTACTGCCTAACGACTGATAATTGAAGTTTTTCAAATAGCAGTAAAGGTAAGGATTGATTTCCTTCATATTAGTTTTGAAGTGGGCAATGGCTTCATTTGTGACCATTTCACCATCAGTGATGGCAAGCCTCCCTACTGTTAATTTGAAGCTTAAAAGCACAGTATTATCAGGGACAATTACTATATTAAAACGACGAACTGCATCGTGCGTAAGGCGTTCAGAGGTGTTGCTAATATAAAGTTCGCAATTGCCCATATCAGAGATGGAAACCCACCGCTCATCCTGTTGATTTGTGGAAAACCATTCGTGCTCTTTACGCGGCGGTGTTTTGCCAATAGTGATATCGAAATATTCGTCAGCCCGGCAGCTTTTACGCTCCACATTATTTTCTATGAAGGTGTGTTTATAAAGAGCCATGACCTGATCGAATAAATTCTTGTTTATCTCTGTATTCAGTTGAATCTTCTCGTCAAGTGCCGATAACAGCCCGGCGATTTTCTGTTGGTCTTCTAATCCATAATCTGGCACCTCGTACTCCATCAAAGCCTTCTTATCGCCTCTGGGCATTTTTGTCCCCTTGGACGTAGCCATGGAATAGTCGAAGAAATTGTCATCTGCAAGCACATAATAGAGATATCTCGCATCAACGCCCTCCTTTGCTCTAAGCACGAGTACATCGTTGGAACATCCACCTCTTCTGTCGGCAAACCATATTTTCTTAAAATAAGGTCTGATATTAGAAACAAGCACATCTCGCTCTTGATATCCTTGCGTCTGTGTTGTTTTCGGAAGTGACGTTGCTGTTATTACTCCATTTTTATCAGGAAGCATATTTTCGGTCGAAATGTAGTTCTCTTCCGTCAATCCGGGTACATCAACCTTTTTCTTATAATAGGAGCAGATATCTGACAGTTTATATTTCATACCCAATCGCCCCCAGCTTCTTCCTGATCTCGTTCTCGAGTTCATGGGACTTCTTGAACATCTCGGAAAGCTCCGATGTCAGGCGATCCATTTTCTGCTCGAACGGCTCGCTGTCGTCTTCCTGCTCCTCGATGCCGACGTAGCGGCCCGGCGTCAAGATATAATCCTGCTTCGCAATATCCTGTGTGGTCGCAACAGCACAGAAGCCCTTCACGTTTTCGAGTGTTCCGTTCTGGAAAGCCGAGAAGGTGTCAGCCAGCTTCTGGATATCCTCGTCGGTAAAGTCGCGGTGCTTGCGGTCGACCATATGGCCCATCTTGCGGGCGTCGATGAAGACCGTCTTGCCTTTCTGCTTCTTGTTCTTCGTGATGAACCAGAGCGTTACCGGGATTGTGACACTGTAGAATAGCTGCGTCGGCATGGCAACGATGCCCTCGATCAGGTCGTCGTTGATGATGTTCTTGCGGATCTCGCCCTCGCCGCTCGACTGCGTTGAGAGAGCACCGTTTGCCAGCACCAGACCGATCTTTCCATTCGGCGCAAGGTGGAAGATCATGTGCTGAATCCATGCATAGTTGGCATTTCCAGCAGGCGGCCGCCCATACTTCCAGCGCTTGTCTTCCTTCAGATCCTCCTGTCCCCACGGATGATAGTTGAAGGGAGGATTTGCGAGAATGTAATCCGCCTTCAAAGTCGGATGCAAATCGTTCGTAAACGTATCCGCATTATATGGCCCGAGGTCCGCATCGATTCCGCGGATGGCCATATTCATCTTCGCCATCTTCCAGGTGTCCGGATTCGCCTCCTGACCATACACAGAAATCACCCCGCGATTATGACTGTGGCTCTCCGCGAACCGCTCACTCTGTACAAACATTCCACCGCTTCCACAGCAACAATCGTATACCCGGGAATTTGGCTCCGGCTTCAGGATTGCAACCAGTGTTTTGACGATGCTAGATGGCGTATAGAATTCACCGCCACCTACACCTTCCTTCTCCGCGAACTGCGCAATGCAGTACTCATATGTGCGCCCGAGCAGATCTTCACTTGACTGCGTATCGGACATGTCGATGTTATTCGTGAAGATGTCCACGACATCGCCGAGAACCTTCTTGTCCAGATCCGGTGAAGCGTAGTTCTTCGGCAGCACGCCCTTGAGGCTCTTGTTGTCATCCTCGATAGCGCGCATCGCCTTGTCAATGACTGTTCCGATCTCCGGCGTATGCGCTGCATCGGCGATAGTCTCCCAGCGTGCATCCTTTGGCACGAAGAAGATGTTGTCCATCAGGTATGCGTCCGGATCGTCTTCGAACCCGTCGCCATCCTCGACCAGCTTCTGGTACTGCGCTTCGAACGCCGCCGAAATGTAGCGCAGGAAGATAAGACCGATGATGACCTTCCTGTATTCTGCTGCCGGAATGTGCCCCCAAAGGACGCACGCTGCATCCCATATCTGTTTCTCAAAGCCAATATTGGCATTTGTCTTTTTTGCCATTTGTTATTACCCCTCGTTTTCCGTTTTCTTTATTGATTCCGCTGCCGGTTCTTCATCCTAAACTATCTCCATGATGTCAAAGCCTTTACAGTTGAAGGCTATGCATATTCGGAGAAGGACATAAGTGATCACGTTGCCACGTTTGGCTAGTTTTGCGATTGAGGTAGAGCTAACTCCACTCATTTCTCGTAACTGTTTCTTTTTAATAATTCGGTCAATCAACAGCTTGAACAATTTGTTATAGTTAAAGCACATCTCATTGCCTCCGTACTTTCACCTTTCTATATAGTTGTGAATCCTTACTATTTCACATCATTTGAGAAACCCCACCGTTTGCCTGATTCACCAACTTTCTCAAAAGTGGTGACAATTTCACTGCCGCCTTCATAGTCTGGATTCGGATATGATCAAGTTTTCAATGATAATGAGCTTTTCCTCGTCCTGACAGTTCATGAAAAACCGGTAGAGTCCAGCGCCATATTTTCCGGATGTAGTCATTATATTGGGAAACATACTAATTTCAAAAAGTCGATTTTGTAAACTCACATTAACAATTGATAGTTACTGAGTAACACTACAATCACTAAAGACACATAATAATTATATTGAGAATTAACGTTAAAATCTATTATATTCTATGAATGCAAAATTAATTTTAACTTCCTGTCAATAGTTCAAGTACTCCGACTGCTCACTGACTAATCATTAGTAGTCCCGCGCCGGAGCAAAATCCAAATTATTACAGGTAGGTCAATAGGATAGGACTGCCACACTATGTATAGAACGTTACATTATTTATAAAGACACATCCCAGTTTCAGTCCATATAAAATAAGGGCTATAACTTCTGACTGGGTACTGGTCAAATTGTTTGATACTAATTAAATTTACTTCAACTATTTTCTATCATCAAATTGCTCGATAAATAATTACATGAAATGTTTTTACATCTCATAAGCTACCAAGTAATCGAATCTAAATTCTTCATACTATATAACTCTGATTCATTCGTTTCTTCTAATATCTTGAAAATAACTTTGCAATTAACTAAATGTAATCCCCATCAATCAATTGCTTCAAAGTTTCTTCAAAATTGGATTTTGTGATTTTGAGTTTATCATTATGAACCTGCATACGAATAACTCGCGGATAAGCATTTGAATGTTCAAGTTCTGCAATAATACTACCACTTTCTCTTTTTCCTCGACCACTATGCAGTGAAGGTCCGAATAATACAACCCTATACTGTGGTGCATATTGCATTTTTTTAAAATCATATTTTTAAATTTGATTGTAGTCCAAACAAAATTCAAACCTACTTTTTTCATGCCCATGTTTCTTAGCTACACCCAACAATACATCTTCTTTGACTTTGTTTCCACCAATCACAACAATTTTACCATGCTTATACGAATAGAACTCATCCTCTCCTTGAAGAAGATCAGACATATTCATCATATCTAACCATTCCTTCAATCTCCCTGTTCGATTCAACTTTACAAGAATAGCTAAAATTTCATCAGGTAATCGATTTACTATTTGATCCTGTAACTCAGAGAGTTCAACAATTGACAATACCATATTTAACCCTCCTCGAAAATGTTCTTTAACTCTGCTGTTGCCTTTTGTAGCTTATACTTCAATACTTTTATTTCGTCTATTTTCATCAAATATTTTTCTGCAATTTTATTCTGCTGTTATTCTTGATAAAGCTATGGTTCCTTCTTCACTCTCCAAATAAGCCTTTACAAAGTATGGATTCGCTTTTGTTTCATCTAATTCAATGACATATAAATTTCCATTCACCAATATATGTTGTCCATCTTCTACAGATGCGATAGCCACTTTTATAGGTGAACCATTTTTAGAAATTACCAAAGAATTATTCTTCAAACAGTACTTTTCCTGCTTTTCATCTAATCCAATTAAATAAGGTAATTCATCACTAATCATTCCGTCCTTAATATTAGAAAGCATCAGATATTGATATGATGTTGGTGTATCCGAAACCATATTATCTAGAACAGATGCTCTAATTTGAGCGCCTCTAGTAATTTTTTTATAATTTTTCCAAAAGGAACACCATCCTTTACCTTAATTTCTGTTTGTAGATATCTTGAAGGATTAACTGCATAGTCCATATTGGCAATTTCTGTAATTGACACTTGCTTAGAAAATTTACCATCTATTTTAAGCATATTAGCAATAGTTTGAATAGCTTCATCGCTAAACTTATTTTTTCTTCTTACTGTAGCAAACTCACTCGCATCAATAAATCGAATAGACTCAAAATTGTTTTTACTAAGAACTAGCATTGAACTAGAAACTAAAGTATGAGAGAACATATTTTGTGGTAAAGCAATGGCAGCCTCAAGGAAACCCATTTTAATAAATCTTTCACGAATTTTTTTATTCATTCCACCATTCCATGTTATTTCATTTGTAGTTAATACGATAGCCTTGCCATCATCACTTAAATGTTCAACGACATTTAGAATAAAATACCAATCTGATGTAGTAATTTTTCTTGTTTCTGGAATCAACTCATTAATATCAATTATTTGGCGATTATTACTCGACAGGTATTTTGTTCTAATGTTCCAAGGGTAATTACAAAAAATTCTATCAAACTTTTTATCCTTAGAAATATCCAATACAGAACCTTGCTCTATTTCAACTTTATTGGTAAATAAAGAAAGTCTAATTTCCGAAATTGCCTTTGATTGCGTATTAATATCCATTCCATATAAGGAGCATTTATCATTTTGCAATGCGGTAAACGTAAGAAACGTACCGATACCACTACATAAATCAGCAACGGTATTAACCTTTGGATTTAAAATGTTATATGCCAATTTAACTATACTTAATGGAGTTTCATTATCCTGGTCCAATCTGCTTGCATTATTATTTGAATACCATAGAACGACCGCAAGTAAAGCATCCAACGTAAACTCTTTCGAAATTTGTATTACATTTTCCCAATAATAATCTGATGTTCTGTCTTTTAGAAAATATTTCTATGATTCAGGTAATTTTTGATTCACAAAATCTATTAATTCATTTGTAGTTACTATTGCTTCTTTTTTTGCAAGATATGCCAAATATGCAGTACCAATAATTTTTGATTCCGATACATCATCTTGCTCTCTTAGTTTTAAATTGATGATCCATGCATATTTTTCAACATTATCAAATTCTTTTATTTTTAACTTTTTGAAATTCAAAGCTATTACCTCCTTGGTTATTCATAACCTTGTTCACACATTGATGTCGTGTAATCTCTTACCTGCAACACAAAATTTATTTAGTGCTACCAACATATGTGTAACAAAAAAGATTTTGGAAAACTGTATATAGTTTCCAAAATCCTTTTATTTCAACTATTTTCTTTTGCTTCTTGTCAACAAACAGATGGATTCAATATGTTCGGTTCTTGGAAACATATCCACAAGATCCAATCGATCTGTGACATAGCCTGCTCGTCTAAATTGTTTCAAATCCCGAACTAAGGTTCTTGGATCACAAGAAATATATAAGATTTTCTTTGGTGTTAAAGAAGTAGAGGCATAAATAAATTGCTGTGTCGTACCCGCTCTTGGTGGATCCAATACAATCACATCATAGGGATGATGATAGCGTTTGGCCTCCATCATAAATGCAGTGGCATCCATATCCACAAACTGCATATTTTTCATATGATTTTGTTTCGCATTGATTTTGGCATAATGAATGGCTTCTTTATTGATTTCTACCCCCATCGCACTTTTACAAGCATCCGCTAAGGATAAACCAATCGTACCCAAGCCACAATACGTATCCAATATCGTTTCTTTTCCTGTTAATTGTAATTTTTCTTTGGCCAATCCATATAATACTTCACATTGTTGAGAATGAATTTGATAAAACGCTGTGGCTGGAATCGTGATCTTTTTTCCACATAAAATATCATCGATGGTTCCATTTCCATATAAAACCATCGGCTTATTTTCCATAACTACACTGGTTTTACGACCATTGACTTCTTGCAGAATCGTTTTGATTTCAGGATGCTTATTTCTAAGCGCATGGATCATATTCTTTCGTGAAGGAAAGATATTGGTCCCGGTCACAAATACAACCATCACTTCATTGGTTGCATGTCCCCAACGAATCAAGACATGTCGCAATACGCCGGTTCCAGTTTGTTCATTGTATAAATAGATTTTCATCGATTGAACCAATTCCGTAATGGTATCGATGATATCATTGATGATCTTGGGTTGTAAGGATCGACCTCCATCTTTGATCACTCGATGACTATGTGGTGCATATTGTCCCGCATACACGACTCCTTTATGTTTCGCAAAGGCAACAATGACTTTATTTCGATAATGTTTATCTAAGGCAGCCGAATGAATGGGTCCCACCTCAATGGGTAAATGATTTTTGTTGACCAATTCTTCGACCATATCTTGTTTTTGTTTTAGATTCATACTATTCTCCATTTCTATATAACTCTAACAAAAAAACAGCCGATTTGCATCGACTGTCTTCATTTATTTATTGGAATCGACCAATAATTCACAAATCTTACGACTGTAAGCAATTGGATCATCAATTGGGAATCCTTCAATCAACGAGGCTTGATCATATAAAACATCAGCAACTTCTTTGACCTTATCTTTATCCGTTTCATATAAATGTTTTAACGTGGTAAAGATGGGATGGTTTGGATTTAATTCTAAAATACGTTCGGCTTTCATACCACCCATTGGACCACTGCCTTCTGGTGCATTCGCAAAGACTTTTTCCATTTCAAAAGAAACACCTTCACCGGCACTCAAACAAACTGGATCATCACTCAATTTATTGGATACTTTGACATCTACAACTCGATCTTTCAAGCTCTCTTTCATGAAATCCAACAACTCTTTATTATCTTGGGCAGTTTGTTCCAATTCTTTCTTTTCATCTTCGGAATCTAGATCCAAATCGCCTTGGGTTGCATTCTTAAATGTCTTTTCACGGAAAGTCTGCAACGTTTGCATGACGAATTCATCCACATCATCCAACAAATAGATGACTTCGTATCCTTTATTTTTCAAAGTCTGTACGATTGGCATTTTATCGATCAATGTCATATCCGAACCCGAAACATAATAAATCGATTTCTGATCTTCTTTCATACGATCGACATATTCATTTAAAGTAGCCAATTTTTGTTCATGACTGGTATAGAACATCAATAAATTTTCAAGTTTATCTTTGTCCATGCCCCAGTTGTTGTACACACCAAATTTAATATTCAAACCAAAGTTATTCCAGAACTTTTCATATTCATCACGTTCTTTGCTCATCATCGCATTCAATTCGGATAACACTTTCTTCTCGATACGTTTGGCAATCAATTTCAATTGATTATCATGTTGCAACATCTCACGAGAAATATTCAAGGAAAGATCTTGACTATCCACCAATCCTTTCACAAATCGCAAGTAATCTGGTAATAATTCTTCGGCATGATCCATGATGAATACACCGCGACTATACAGCTGCAAACCTTTCTTATAATCTTGTTGATAGAAGCCCATCGGTACTCGACCGGGTATATACAACAAAGCCGTAAAGCTAACATTTCCTTCTACACTAAAATGAATGACACGTTGTGGATCTTGGAAATCTTGGAAATGATCCTTATAAAATTGATCGTATTCCTCCTTCGTGATCTGGGATTTTTGACGCTTCCACAAAGGAACCATGGAATTCAATGTCTTGTCTTCTACAACCGTTTCGTATTCCGGTTTTTCTTGATCTTTCGTTTCCTCTTTGACCTTTTGTGTCTCCACTTCCATCTTGATTGGATAACGAATGTAGTCCGAATACTTCTTGACTAGATTTTCCAAGGTATATGTTTCCAAATATTGTGAATAATCTTCATCATCGGTATCTTCTTTTAGGGCTAAAATGATGGTTGTACCTCGATCTTCTTTATCACTTTCGGTAATAAAGTAACCATCATCCCCTTGGCTGACCCATTTATAAGCCGTATCTGCTCCATCTTTTTTCGAAACGACGGTTACCGATTTGGCCACCATGAAAGCTGAATAAAAACCAACACCAAATTGACCAATGATATCTACATCCGCATCGGTATTCTCTTCTTTCTTTTCCATTTGTTCCTTAAAAGCCAAAGAACCCGATTTTGCGATCGTACCCAAGTTTTCTTCCAATTCATCGGCATCCATACCAATACCATTATCGGAAATGGTCAATGTACGATTTTCTTTATCTGGATCTAAGCGAATTTCAAATGTGGATGTATCCACATGTCCAGCATGTTTAAAATAATATTTATCGATCGCATCACTCGCATTGGAAATCAACTCACGTAAAAAGATTTCTTTATGCGTGTAAATCGAATTGATCATTAAATCCAAAAGACGTTTTGATTCTGATTTAAACTGTTTTTTTCTTGGCATACTCACCACTCCTTTTTAGCACTCCTTGTGTCTACCTGCTAATCATACAACGCATTGTTAGCACTGTCAAGGAATGAGTGATAAAAAAGAAGTGGAATATCCACTCCTCATTCTTCAATAGGTATTTGTTGGTTAATACATGAGAGAACACGTACAAAGGCAGATAAATCTTCTGTGGAACAATTGCGAATGGCTTTTCTAATCAAATCTTCTTCCAATGGAAAATATTTAACCATAATTTCATGTGCTTCATCGGTCAAACTAACATATACATTGCGACGATCCGTGTCGGAATGTACCCGTTTTACCCAATTTCGTTTTTCATAATTCGTGATCAATTGACTGACAGCCGATGGACTAATTTCCAAATAATTGGCCAATTTTGATGGTTGCACTTGATGCATTGGATTTTCTGCATAGATATAATGAAAGATCATATAATCTCGTAACGTCATATGATTCATTCGTTTCAGAGATTGAAAAAAATATACATCTTGTAACTTAAAATACACTTTAATCGTTTCAAAAGCTTTCCGTGCTGCTTCCGTATTTTCCATTTGTTTTTCCTCATACTTTCCAAATAAAATCACCCCCAATGCTTTGGTTTCCCAAAGCAGAAGATCATTTTCCTTTTTTTCCTCTTTTATTCACTAACTCAAACAATAAAATTCATTATACTAGAATGAGGATGCGCTCTTTTCACGCAAGATTTTTGTGGCCAACGTCCAATTGGCTTCCGATTGCTTTTGCGTACATCCTTCATAAGCACCCAAATAGGCAGTAAATCCCAAATGGGAATACATCGCAATGGCCCCATAACTATTGGTTTGCGTAGCCAGATATAAAGGATATTTTCCCGGTGTCGCATCGTATTTCATAATTAATTTAGAAACCATGCTCGACCCAATTTTATGATGCTGATGCACTTGAGATACCGCCACGTAATGAATGCGCAAACGATCCATGCCAAAATGATGTCCTGGCCATAAACCCGCACTGCCAACCAATTGGCCTTCTTTATCACAGACAAATAAGAAATTGTCTTTGAAATGGGGATGAGATGCCATTTCATGAAAAGTTTGTTTGGCTTTTTCAAACGTGTCAAATACACCCAAGTCCAATTGTAGTTGGGCCCATGCATTTTCAAAGGTAGGCTGGTAGACAACATATTGATAAGCTGGATCCAATGGCACTTCATGTGTGCAAACTTTTCGTCCAATGATCATCAATAAAGATCGATATTCTACATTTTTATCTACAATTGTCATTTTTATCACCAATAATAGTATATCATGGAAACAGGAGGATTTTATCATGACACTCACAAAACAGTCACTCGCAAAATATTTTGATCATACGTTTTTAAAAGCCTATGCGACTGAAGACGACCTTCGTAAACTATGTAACGAAGCCAAAGAAATGAATACAGCTATGGTCGCCATCAATCCAGAATGGATCACTTTCTGTAAAAAAGAACTAGCTGGTACCGATATCCATGTGGGGGCTGCCATTAGCTTTCCACTTGGACAAACAAGTCGTAAATCCAAATTGGACGAATGT
This sequence comes from Absicoccus intestinalis, assembly GCF_033971885.1. Classification (NCBI taxonomy): domain Bacteria; kingdom Bacillati; phylum Bacillota; class Erysipelotrichia; order Erysipelotrichales; family Erysipelotrichaceae; genus Absicoccus; species Absicoccus intestinalis. The sequence continues at coordinate 85,707 of NZ_JALBUS010000005.1, forward strand.
CAAAATGCGATCGATGATGGCGCCGATGAAATTGATTATGTCATCAATATTGGTCGGGCTAAAATGCATGATTGGACCTATATCCAAGAAGAAATGGAAGCGATGGTCCAGCTATGTCGCACACACAATGTGCTCATCAAAGTTATTTTTGAGAATTGTTATTTAGAAAAAGCAGAAATCAAAAAACTCGCCGAGATTGCAACAATCGTCAAACCCGACTACATTAAAACATCGACTGGATTTGGTAGTGGTGGAGCCACAGTAGAAGATGTTGCCTTAATGGTGAAAACGGTTCATGGCACAGTCAAAGTAAAAGCAGCAGGTGGTATTCGTTCTTGGGAAACTTGTAAAGCGATGATTGAAGCAGGAGCTAGCCGTATTGGTACATCTTCTTCGGTAAAGATCTTAAAAGAATTTGAGGAAGCTTGACATGCAGCCATTACTCTGTAAAGGCTATCCCACACGATCCATTTGGGCCAATGATCGTCTCGCCAAAAAACGTGGTCTAGATCAGCCGATTGGCACATTTTGGGATGTTTCGATTCACGATCATGTACCAACAACGATCCAAAATGTAGAAGGCCATCCCTATTTAAAAGACTTGATCCATCAAGATCCCGAAGGCCTATTAGGACCCGGACTGGATACAAAAGATTTTATTCAATGTGTCTATTTAGATGCCAAAGACCAGTTAAGTATCCAAGTCCATCCCGATGATGCTTATGCGCAAACCCATGCACATGACAATGGAAAATTTGAAACCTGGTACATTCTGGATGCGAAACCTGGAGCTACACTGGTTGGTGGTACCACGACAACCGATGCGAACATCATTAAAAAGGAATTACTTTCTGGTGAAATCAAACCGTATTTAAAACAATGGACTGTACATACAGGAGATTACTTCATCATTCCCAATGGCACGTTACATGCTTTGGGCAGTGGTATTTTGGCATTAGAAATTGGTACAAACAGTGACACGACCTATCGTTTCTATGATTATGATCGGGTAGATGCACAAGGAAAGAAACGCCCACTACAAATCGAAGATAGTTTTCAAGTTGCTCATTTTGAAAATACCATTGGCTTTATTCCTGCACACGACACATCTTGTCGATTGTGTGAAGATCCTTTTATCGTTGATGATATCTATGTAACAAACCATCAAAAGATCATGTGTGGACCTGCCTTCTGTATCATTACGAATGTAACGGATTCTGATATACTATACACATGGAAGGAAGACACCCAAACATTACCAGCCTATGACAGTTTATTTGTGCCTTATAGTGCCGAAGAACTGACTTTACATACTGGTCATGTATTGGTAAGTCGTCCAAAGAGAGGATAAACATGAAGAAAACAATTCTAGTCACTGGTGCCAATGGTTATTTGGCATCTTTGGTATATAAAACCAATCAAGACAAATTCAATTGGATCCGCATGACACGAAAAGATGCCGATTTATCGGATCCAGATGCCGTTGCTACCTTTTTAAAAAGCCAATCCTTTGATATTTGTTTCCATACAGCCGCCAATGCCACAACGGCTTGGTGTAATGAACACCCTGAATTGGCTCATACGATCAATGTTGAATCCACGCAAAAAATCATAGATGCTTGTCAAGAAAAAGATGCCTTATTGATTTTTTCCAGTTCGGAACAATGTTTTAATGGTAAAGAAGAACATGGTCCCTTCAAAGAAGACGAGCCGACCAAAGCGGTTACTGTTTATGGACAAAATAAAAATGAATGTGAAGATCGCATTCATGCACAATGGTCAAGATCCATCATTTTACGATATTCTTGGCAAATGGGATTGTCTAGTGATGGCATCAAGGCAAGTCCATCCATCATAAAAAATGTCATGCATGCTCTGTTGACACAAACGCCAACAAAATTTACTTGTAACGAAAAACGCTGCATGACCTATGCCAAACATCTTGCCGATCAATTTGAGCAAATTACCCAACTCGATCCGGATACCTATCATGTAGCTGCACAAAATACAATGACAACCTATGAATCCGCTGTATATGTAGCCCAACAATTAGGAGCGACACCAAAAGCCATTGCCACCTATATTTTGCCAAATACCGAACGATATCGTGATCGTTTCCGTGATTATCGATTGGATGCATCCAAATTAGAAGCCCACGGTATCCATTTTGGTACGTTTGAAGAAAATGTGAAAGAAGTTTTAAAAGACTTTGGATGGCTGGTATGACATTACAAGAACTCGTTGAAAAGTATTATGTAGAACAAAACTACAATTGTGCCGAAACCTTGTTGCATGCCGCCAACGAATACTATGACTTACATATTTTAGAAGAAGATATGAAAATGATGGCTGGTTTTGGTGGAGGTATGTTTGTAGGCAGTACATGTGGTGCCATGGTTGGATGCATTGCCGCTTTATCAAAGATGACCATTCATACCAAAGCTCATGAAGAATTGCAAGCCATTCGTCCTTTGATCCAAACGTATCAAAGAAATTTCAAACAAATCTTGGGTGCCACACAATGTGTGGAATTGAAACCCAAATACAATACAACTGAAAAACGTTGTTTGCCTACTTGTTTGATGGCTAGTCAAGCTCTAGAAAAAACCATACAAGATCTAAAAAAAGAAGGGGAGTAAAATTTTACTCCTCTTCTACTTTTTCCCATTCAGAATCCAATTGTTCATCGGACTCTTCTTCGTTATCGTCTAACGTTTCTTCTCTTTTACGCAAACGCAAACGAGCATTTAATAAATTGGCTTGTTTTGTTGCTCCACGAAGCATTCTTGAATATGTGATAAACGCAATCAATGCAACAATAAAGAGAATCACACAACAAGCAATGCCAAATAAGAAACCTTGTGCCATGACTTGCAGTACACCGGTCACCACACAACAAGCCATACAGATAAAGATAAAGAACAATGTCGAACGAACGGAATTTCGATATTTACGGAAGAATTCATATTTTTCTTCTTCATTATCTATGGTCTTTCGATATTCACCCGGCTGTTCTTCATTTCGTAAAACAAACCATCCCGCTACTTTTTTATCTTTCGACGGAGATACCGACAACAATTTCCAACCGTCTCGTTTCCATTGCGCTTTTGTTTGGGCAGAAGGCTCTTGTTGGTAATAATTCAACAAATAGTAATAATCTTTTGGATCACCTTTTACGAAAACAAATCGTTTTCCATCACGACGCACATAATGATAGCCACGCTGTGATTGTTGTTCTAAATAATCTTCTTCTTTCGCATATTCAGACAACAAGAAACGTTTCTTTTCTTCATAAAGATCTCCTTCTGGAATATCCTCCGTTTCCAGATCTTCCTCTTCTTCGTCTTCATCCAGATCAATTACTTCAATGTCTTCATCTTCTGGTTCCACTGGTACAGACGTTTGAATTGGTTCCACCTCTTCTGGCGCTTTTCGATCTTGTATATCTTCGCTAATTTTTTCGGATGGTTCCGGTTGATCTTCTTTTTCATCCATATCCATGACCGGAATATCCATTTCATCTTCCACTTCGCCTTTTGTTGCATCATCCGTATCCTCAACATCAACAATATCAATATCGTCATCTTCATCTAAGTTCATGACTTGTCCATTGGATGTATCTAGATCCACATGTTTTGATTTGGACGCATCCACAACCTGCAAGACTTCATCCAAAGAAATTTCTAAACTTTCCTTATTGGTCTTCTTCGGCTTTTCTTCTTCCACCTTTACCAGTTCGATATCATCGTGATCTGGGGTGGCATCTGGTTTTTGGATCAAAGATTCAATTTCTTTTTCATCCACATCCGCTGGTTTTTCTTCCTCGGTCTTATCAACAATAGCCAATTCTTCGATCAATTCATCTTCTGAAGCTTCTTCAATTTCCTCGGGTCGTGCAACTTCTTCAACGGGGGTTGGTTCCACCGTTTCGGATTGAACAACGGGGGTAGGTTCTTCTTTTTCAACCGTTGCAGTTGATTCCATATTTTCAACCGGTTCTGGCTTTGCGACACGTTCCTCTTTCGGTTTCCAAACTTTGACTTTTTCTTCCGCTACATCTTGTTCATGTGCTAAAGATTCCTTCATTTGTTGGACTTGACGTGCCCTGACCTCTTCTACCGGATCAACGGGTGCTTGATGACGTCTTGGCTTGTCTTTGGGGGCCAAAGTAACATCTTCAATTTGAAAAGAAGTATTCTCAAAAGCTTGAGAATGCACTTGTACACGTGTCGTTTTATTACGATTAGCACGCTTACCCAGATGAAATGCACTCTTTCGTTCTGGCTTTTTCTCGCTTTGTTTCTCATCGACATTGAATACACTTTGGGCATCAAAATGCTTCAATTCGGGTTCATTATAGTGAATGCCCGCCGCATGATCAGCTTCCTGAATTCGCTTTAATTCTTCGAGGGCACTTTCTTTCTTTTTTTGTTTGGATTCTTCGGCCATACTACGTCACCTTCTAACGTTATTATTTTACTAATTAATACGTAGTTAGTCAAACCACGGAAAATTTCCATTCTGAAAGATGGTGATTTCCTCGCCCTTTCGCGTCTTCCCTTCGATTTGCAGATCCTTGGTCCCGACCATAAAGTCCACATGGATATTGGACTGATTCAATCCATGCTCTTTTAATTCTTCACTCGTCATTGATAAACCCTTTTCAATACATTCCGGATACGATTGTCCAAACGCAAAGTGACAAGAAGCATTTTCATCGATCAATGTTTCATAGAAGATTTGATGGTAATTCGAAATCGGTGAATCATAAGGAACCAACGCAATTTCACCAATATAGGAAGAACCTGCATCCGTAGATAAAATTTCTGCTAAAACTTGTTTTCCTTCTTTCGCATCAAAATCAATGACCTTGCCATCTTTGAACTGAAACCAAAAATCTTTGATCAATGTACCTTGATGCGATAAAGGCATGGAAGCCACTAACTTTCCTTGAATTCCCTTTTTCAATGGGGCGGCAAAAATTTCTTCCGTGGGAATATTCGCAAAATAAGAAGTTCCATCGATGAGCAAACTATTTCCACCCGCAAATCGATAGTGTTCTGGCAATTCCACCATAAGATCCGTTCCTAAATGGTTTCTATAGTGTAAAGATCGAAGCTCTAAAGAATTGATCCAATCCACTCGCTTTTCAAATTGCTGTTTACGTTTTTCCCATGTATCGACCGGATCTTTTTCATCCACATGACAAATCCGCAAAATATCTTGCCATAGACGATGGGTATCTTCATGTCCATAAATTTGTTTTGACCAGGATCGGGTCGCAACAGCAGCCACACACCATTGACAATGCATAAAATCCAATTGATGACGATAAAAAGCCGTATCTTTTCGAAAGGCCTTTCGATAATTCGTGAACTTTTTTGGATCCACATCCTTCATCAAATTGGGATCATCGCCAACCAAATACAAGTAACAAGCTCCTTTCTTGGCGGTTTGATTGTAAAGATCCGATACATAGGATGGCACTTTTTCCACATCATCCGCATAAAGATAACGATGATGTGAAATGATCTCATCGCGATAGCGAACGATCACATCTTTGGCTCCTGCACGAAACGCTTCTTGAGATAGAGCCTCAACAAAGGAATACACTTCCACAGGAGCTTGGATAACCACAATTTGATTTCTTTTTACATGGAGTCCTACTTGAATCAATAATTTTGCATAATTTTCAAACATATTACTATTCTACCTGAAAAAAGCGTGCACACGCACGCTTTTTACTTATTTTGACAATGTGGACAAGAACCAGAAGAACAAGAATCCTTTGTATCACAACATCCAGTTCCCGTTTTTCGCATATGACGAACCGCAAAATAGATTAGGATCACAAGGATAGCACCAACAATAAACGTAGACATATGTTTCCTCCTTCATTAAACATTTTCAACAACCGTATCTTCTTTTGGCTTTGGTTGTGGTCGTACAACTAAATAAATACAGATAGCCAATAAGATCAGAGCAACCACGGTCCAGAAACCAAATTGACCACCAAAGAACAACCAGTTACCCAATTGATAACCAATCAAAGCAACGACCCAACCTAAGATAAGTTGGAAACAAATGCAGTAAACACCCCAAGCTTTTGAACCCATTTCTCGCATCATCGTACTCATTGCGGCAATGCAAGGTGGGTTGAACAAGTTCAATAACATATAACTGAAAGCACCCATTGCCGTAAACAAACCAGCTACTTTTGCTTGTCCACCAGCCAATACAACGATCGTGCTGGCAGCCAATTCTTTTGCGGATAAAGCAACCAAGACAGATACGCCGCCTTCCCAGTTACCAAATCCAAGAGGAGCAAAGATTGGGGCAATGAATTGGCCAATACTACGCAAGATTGAGCGAGACAGATCCATAGATTCTGGATCTAAGTATTGTAATGACCAACTATAGGACATCAAGAACCAAACAATGACAGATACCGCAAATATAATGGTTCCAGCTTTGATGATAAAGTGTTTACCACGATCCACAACACGTAATAAGACCGTCTTGGCTTGAGGAAGATGATAGGCTGGTAATTCCATGACGAATGGTGCCGTTTCACCCGCAAATCGTGCAGTCTTTTTCAAGGCAATTCCGGAACAAATAATGATGATCCAAGATAAGAACAACATGCCCACCGCAATATAAGGATTACCGCGGAAAAAGACACTTGTGACCATACCAATGATTTCCGTTTTTGCCGAACATGGAATAAACGTACACAACATAATTGTCATACGACGATCTTTTTCATTCTCGATCGTACGTGTGGCCATGATGGCCGGCACACCACATCCCGATCCAATCAACATCGGAATAAAGCTCTTGCCGGATAACCCAAAACGACGGAAGATACGGTCCATGACAAAGGCAATACGTGACATATATCCACAATCTTCCAAGATGGCCAGGAAGAAGAAGATCAATAAGATTTGAGGAACAAAACCTAATACGGTTCCAACACCACCGATGATACCATCAACAATTAAATGTTGCAGCCAAGTCGCTACTCCAATCGAAGTCAAGAAATTGGTTACGGCATTTGGTACGATTTCACCAAATAAAACATCATTCGTCCAATCGGTCATCCATGTACCTAAGGTAGTGACCGAAATATAATAAACAAACCACATGATGATCGCAAAAATAGGCAAAGCTAAGATTCGATTGGTCACGATCTTATCAATTTTATCCGATACACTCAATTCCCCTTTTTTACGTTTCTTCTTTACACAAGTTTGAATGATCTTGGTAATATAATCATACCCTGACCGGTGATGATACTTTCCGCATCATCATCCATTTCTTTTTCACAATCGATGATATGACTTTCTACATGGTCTAAGATAGCAGGATCCAAATGCATTTCTTGGATGGCTTTTTCATCTCGTTCAAAGACCTTAACAGCCGCCCAGCGAAGTCCGGCATGGCCCACCGTCGATTCGATGGATTCTTCAATATGCGCCAAAGCATGCTCGACCGATCCGGTAAATACATGAGGATTTTTGATGGAAGGACGCATTTTCGCAAGTTGTATCGCTGCTTCAGCGACTTCCATCGATCCTTCACTACGTAAAGCCGATAAGGACATCACTTTACATCCCAACTCTTTTTCTAGTCCTTTTAAATCAATTTCGTCTCCATTTTTCTTGACCAAATCAATCATATTAATGGCTAAAACCATAGGAATATCCAATTCCAATAATTGTGTGGTTAGATATAAGTTACGCTCAATATTTGTTCCATCCACAATATTGATCAATGCATCGGGTCGTTCATTCACAAGATATTGTCTTGCCACCACTTCTTCCATACTATATGGCGATAAGGAATAAATACCTGGTAAATCTTGAATGGTCACATCCTCGTGAGCACGAAGTTGACCTTCCTTTTTTTCAACGGTTACACCTGGCCAGTTTCCTACATACTGACTGCTCCCCGTTAAATCATTAAATAGGGTCGTTTTCCCACTATTTGGATTTCCCGCTAAAGCTATCTTCATCATCTATTTCCTTCCTATTCCACTTCGATCCATTCAGCTTCCGACTTACGAATGGATAATTCATATCCGCGCACCGTCAATTCGATGGGATCGCCTAAAGGGGCTACTTTGCGAACAAAAATTTCTACACCCTTGACAATGCCCATATCCATGATGCGACGTTTTGTAGCGCCTTTTCCAGTGATCTTTTTAACGGTCACACTCGTTCCTACTGGTATTTGATTTAGTGTCATATATCTTCCCTTCCTATACCATCACTCGACGCGCAAGTGAAGTATCTATGGCAACACGAACATTTTTTACTTCAACGATCAAATTTCCATCAATGCTTTGGATGACTTGTACTTCGGCTCCTTCCACAAATCCCAAATTTGCTAGATGCTTACGCATTTGATCATTGCCTGTAACTCGTTTCACAATATATACCGTATTTATATCGGCAAGTGATAATGGCATATCCTACCTCCATAGATATATTCTTTCTAACATAGTTAGTATAGAGCAACTCGAATAGTTTGTCAAATCTATTTTAGATAGCACTAATTTTATTAAAATAATCTAATTACATAGCTAAAAAAAACACCCACATCAAGTGAGTGTCCCTTTCTTAGTTTAAAGCAGCTTTTGCTTCTTCACAAATCTTTGTGAAGCTTTCTGCATCATGGATAGCCATTTCGCTTAACATCTTACGATTGATTTCGATATTCGCTAATTTCAATCCATGCATTAAACGAGAATAAGATAAACCATTCATACGAGCAGCGGCATTGATACGAGCAATCCAGATCTTACGCATGTTTCCTTTTAACTTGCGACGATCATTGAATGCATATTTGAAAGAATGCATTACCTGTTCATTTGCCGTTTTGTATAATGTATGTTTTGAACCAAAATATCCTTTGGCAAGTTTTAATACGCGCTTTCTACGAGCACGAGTAACAGTTCCACCTTTAACTCTAGCCATTCTATTTTCCTCCTCTATTTAAAATTACTTTTGTAACATATTTTTAATACGTTTGTAGTCTGTAGCATGTACCGTTGTAGGTTTTGCCAAATGACGTCTTTGTTTCTTTGTTTTACCGTGGAAACGGTGAGATGTATAGGCATGTGATCTCTTTAATTTTCCTGAACCTGTCTTCTTTACTCGTTTGGCAAGTCCTCTATGAGTTTTCATCTTAGGCATAATTTGCTCCTCCTTACTTCTGCGTCTTCTTAGGCGATAAAGTGACTGACATTGTATTTCCTTCCAACTTAGGACGCTTCTCTACGTTGGCAATATCCGAACACGCCTCCATGAATTTATCCATGGTATTTCGTCCAGTTTCCTGACGCGTAATCATTCTTCCGCGGAATCGCATATCAATCTTTACTTTCATCCCCGCTTCAAGCCATTTTCTCGCATGACGTAACTTCGTTTGAAAATCATGTTCCTCCACCACTGGTGATAAACGCAATGACTTAATTTCAACAACATGTTGTTTGCGCTTTGCTTCTTTTTCCTTCTTCTGCTGCTCAAAATGATATCGACCATAGTCTAATATCTTGCAAACAGGCGGCTTAGCTTTTGGCGCCACACATAACAAATCTAAATTTTGACTCGCTGCAATACTTTGTGCTTTTCTTTTAGACATGACGCCCAATTGTTCACCATCAGCACCAATGACACGAACTTCTTTGAATGGAATCTTGTCATTAAATAAATCATGATTCACATTATTTGGGGCTACTTTACGATTACGGATATCCGACACCTACCTTCTATTCATAAAAAATGGGCACGACAAACGTACCCATTCTAACTTAAGCAATTTCATGAATTGGCTTAAACCCATGTATCCAAATACATCAGGTGAGAAGAGGTACTTCTATCTTTCCATTCCTTACTCGAAGATATTACCACATGTTCAATGTCATGTAAAGAAAAAAAGCTCGAAATTCGAGCTTATTTACAATGGTGGATCCTTGGGGATTCGAACCCCAGACCCACTGATTAAGAGTCAGTTGCTCTGCCAGCTGAGCTAAGGATCCATGTGATTGCTTAGGTATATTAACATGATTTCCTACTTCATGCAAATATTTTTTTCAATGCTTAAAAAAAATCGAATTGATACATTTATTTTTTTCTATATTTGAATTATAATCTAACCATGGGGGAGTACCTTTCCATTTTCCTTAGAAAAAAAGGAAAGTTAGTATTAGGAGATGTAATTATGTTAACAGGCAAAGTAAAATGGTTTAATACCGAAAAAGGATATGGATTCATCATTGATGCCGATGGCAAAGATGTTTTTGTCCATTATTCTTCCATTCAAGCCGATGGCTTCAAAAATCTAGAAGAAGGTCAAACCGTATCCTATGATTTAGTCGAAACAGATCGTGGACCACAAGCCAATAACGTAAAAGTTATCGGCGAATAGTCGCTTTTTATTCAGTTTTGATTGTTCGTTTATCCTTCCCCCTTAAAAAAGGAGAGCCTTTCGCTCTCCTATATTTTTTGCTTTGTATACTTCACAATTTGATAAGTCACATCATTTTCTTCCTCTTCTTCTAGAATGGTTTTGGTATATAAAGAAGAATCAAACATCGGAAAATAAACATCGGCATCTTCTGCATCTTGAATGTGAGTCAACAACAATTCATCCGCATAAGGCAACATCTGTGCATAGATTTGTGCCCCACCAATCACATAAACATCCACATTCTTATCTTTATAAGCTTGAATAAACGCATCAATGGTTGCAAATACTTCAACTTCTGGTTCCACCAATGGAGCCGAACGCGAAATCACAATGTGATGACGACCCGGCAATAAATGCGGCAACGACTCATACGTTTTTCGCCCCATCAAAACAATATGTCCTTTTGTGGTTTGACGAAAAAACTGCATATCTCCCTTCAAATGCCAAATCAAATCATTATTTTTTCCAAGTTCATAATTTTTGCCAATCGCAGCAATCTCAATTAATTTCATTTTCCTCCTTTTATTGGGATATTGGAAAAGAAATCTTTCCCATATGTTGATAATTTAATAATTTGATATCGGTAATATCCTTGCTATGATCAAAATCATAGAAATTCTTGATATCCGGATTTAACCATAATTTTGGAGTCGGCAACGATTCCTTGGTAGAATAGCGCTCCAATTGTTCTTTGATCCCATCTACTTGATTTACATAAATATGCGCATCTTTGATAGACCAGCTCATCGTGCCTGGTTGCAAGCCTGTGACTTGGGCTAACATGCACAACAATACCGCGTATTGAGTGACATTGAATGGCAATCCCAATGGTACATCGCAACTTCGCTGATGTACCCACACATTCAATTTACCATCTGTGATATCCCATTCACTCGACCAAACACAGCTTGGTAAAACGGCAGTATCTAAATATTCATCTTGCCATAAAGATAAGACACGACGACGATCATCCGGTGTATGGATTAAACTATCGATCAAACGATCCATCAACCCCATTTTTTTAACGATATAACCATAGGCCGTACCAATGGTATGTGCATATTTTGGATTAAAATGCTTCAAGACCTTACCCGTTTTTTGATCTTTCCAATCACCGTTTTCATCGATTTCCCATAAATCCCAAATGTGAACATTTCGTTCTTGTAGCCATCGCACATCATTGGACTGTACTTGATAAATCCATAACATTTCTAAGACGGCTTGTCGAATAAATAATTGTTTTGTCGTTAAAATAGGAAATTCTTCCCCTACGTCCAAGGTAAAATAGGCACTCGGAATCTTGATTGAATCCACTCCCGTACGATTCTGTACCTGCTTTCCTTGACGCAAGATATTTTCACAAATTCGACAATAAATTTCATCCCACGCTGACATTTCCTTCTCCTTTTTTCAACAAATGATCTTCAATAAAATGACCAACAGCCCCTTCATCATTGGTCAACGTTGTTACATATCTCGCATTCATTTTCGATTCTTTGGATCCATTGGCCATACATACACCACAACCAACTAACCCCAACATTTCTTGATCATTGGGTGCATCTCCAAAAGCCATGATCGTTTCCAAGGGAACACCATAATGCTTCGCTAATTTCTTCATGCCAAATCCTTTGTTGATATGGGGATCGACATATTCAAATAACGTATCACTGGTCGCAAAACCAACGACACGAGCATCATAGAAATGACTGGCTCTTTCCAATATGACCGGCATATAGCTTGGCTCAAAATGCATCATCAACTTATTGATATCGCGATTTTGCATAAATTCATGCATATTCACTTCAATTTCCGTTTCACCAAACATCAAGGCATCGGCTCTTGTTTTTTCATTGGACTTGCTGGTGTAACGAGTAGGGCCCATCACAACATGAAATTCGACATCCAGATCTTCAAAAAAACGAATGATCTTTAATACGACATTGCTAGAAATCAAATGATATTCTTCTTTATCACGACGTCGTAGATCATATAAGACGCCACCATTCATCCCGACAATAAAACTTACATCTTGTTCAATGCCCCAATCATGGATCATCGGACGAACCGTTTCAATCGGACGTCCAGAAGCAATCCCAAATAAGATCCCATGATCTTTTAAACAACTGATCACTTCGCGATTAATGGCAGGTACTTTTTTGTGTGAATCCAAAAACGTGCCATCTAGATCCGTTGCCACTAATGTGATTGTTTCGTTTTCCATAATTTCTTACCTCATAAATTCAATAAAAGCTTTATATCCTCGATATGCCTCATATACATCGGCTTTCGATGATATTTCATGGGGCGCATGCATATTGTGAAGTGGAACTCCACAATCAATCACACGCATACCATAATTAGCCAAGATATAGGCGATGGTACCACCACCACCAGCATCTACCTTACCTAATTCACCCGTTTGCCAATGAACCTGGCCTTGTTCCATGACAGCGCGCAATTGGGCAATATATTCTGCATTCGCATCGTTACAACCACTTTTGCCCCGTGCACCCGTATATTTATTGAATGCAAGGCCATAGCCAAACTTTGGCTGATTCTCATTGGGACTGGAAACATCTGCATAATTGGGATCATGGGCCGCACATACATCACTAGACAACATAGCTGAATGGATCAAAGCCCGACGAACTGCCAAATTTGAATCTTTGCCTAAAGCATATAAGACTTCAGCCACAAAATCCTCAAAAAATTGAGACTGCATACCGGTTGCCCCTTGGGATCCTACTTCTTCTTTATCCACCAATAAACAAGCCGCCGTTCGTTTTAGATGGCGTGCTTCCAACATCGCTTGTAAAGAGGTATAGGCACAAACTTTATCATCTTGCCCATACGCCAAGATCAAGCTTCTATCCAAGCCACATGAACGAGCTTGACCAGCTGGTACCACTTCCAATTCAGCACTGATAAAATCTTCTTCTTCAAATCCATAGGTTGTTTTTAAGATTTGCAGGATATGTGCTTTTACGGGCTCTTCCTTTACATCGGCCAACGGAATCGATCCAATCGTCACATTTAACGATTCTCCTTCCACGACTTGATCCGCTTTTTTATTCATTTGTTTCGAAGCCAAATGAATCAATAAGTCACTGATCACAAAGACAGGATCTTCTTCTTTATCACCGATAGCCACATCGATCGTTTGCCCATTTTTCAAAACAACCACACCATAGATAGCCAACGGAATGGTTACCCATTGATATTTTTTGACACCACCATAATAATGCGTATCAAAATAGGCCAGATCTCCCTCTTCATAGAGCGGATGTTGTTTCAAATCCAAACGAGGACTATCAATATGAGCCCCTAAGATATTCATCCCTTCTTCCAAAGGATCATCGCCAATTTGCATCAAGGCAACCGCCTTATTCATCTGATTCATATACACTTTATCTTGAGGATGCAACGACTCTTTCTTTTGAATGATTTCTTCGATATTGCGATATCCTGCTGCCTCGGCTTTTTCAATGGCCAGCTTCACAAAGCGACGTTCCGTCTTGGCTTCACTTAGAAATGCCATATACTCGTCACAAAAAGACATTACTTCCGCTTGTTTTTTTTCATCATATTCTTTCCATGCTAATCCCATATGATCTCCTCCATTCTTTTCAATAATCTTTTTGATAATTCAATTTTTGATGGATCCGTATTTTTCCAAACGATCCCGCCACCATGATCATTTAATTGTCCATTTTGATTTAAAATATCTTCTAAATGACGAATGGTTCCCCAATTGCCATCCACGATATGGACATCTTGTGGCAAAAGCTTCTTTAACGCATTCCGATAAAACAAAAAATGTGTACAACCTAAAACAATACTATTTACTTTTGGACTTTGATGTAAATATTCATTTAAAGTACGCGCAATCATCGTTTCCTGATCCAATCGATCTTCCTCTACGATTCGAACCAATTGAGGACAAGGTACCCGATAGATCGTATGTTCATCATCAAATCGATCCATCAAGCGCGCAAATTTTTGTTCTTTTAGGGTCAATTCCGTGGCCCATACAGCAATATGTTGTCTCGGTCCTTTTTCACAAGCGACTTTTAAAGCCGGTTCCATACCAATGATAGGAATCTCGTAACGATCGCGCAATACATCCACACAGGCACTTGTCGCTGTATTGCAGGCAATCACGATTGCTTTCACATGTTGTGCGACAAACCAATCGCAAATCGCAATGCATCGTTGCGTAATTTCCTCTTTGGTTTTGGTACCATATGGATTGTATTGCGAATCTCCTAAGAAAATAAAATCTTCTTGTGGTAACACCTTTTTAGCAACCGATAATACACTGATTCCACCCAATCCAGAATCAAATATACCAATGGGATCATTTTCCATTTTGTTGCCTCCTATCAAAATATTTTTCCATAAAATCCGCCCAGCCATCCATTGTGCATGGACGATCGGTCACCACATCGGCAATCGCTTTCGTATCTTCTGAGCCATTTTTTAAACAAACGCCTAACCCACTATATTTCAACATCCCATTATCATTGGATGTATCACCAAAAGCCATGACCTGTTCTGGCGATAAGCCATTGATTTCACAATATTGTGAAAGTGCATATCCTTTATCCGTATGAATATTGGTAAATTCAAATAAGGTCGGTTGCGTTTTGAACCCAATATAATTTGGACTTGGATGCGCTCGAAAATAAGCCTCCACATCAGCCATCTGGTGTGCCTTTATTCGAAACATGATCTTTGCGTTTTCTTTCCGATAGAGATAGGACAGATCATCCACTTTATGGATCGATCGATGCCCCGAAAGAGCCGAACTAATAACGGTCGTATCGCGTTTGACACAAACGATGGCATCATCTTCATAAATGATGGGGTTGGCATGAAATTGTTTCATGATTTCAATCGTTTCCTTGATCCATTCCGGTTTCATCAAATAATATGTATATTCTTTTTGATGAACCGCATCACGAAGACTGGAACCATTCATACCAATCAACATATCAACAGGTTCAATATGCCATCCTTCGATCATATGATCAAGATCCCAAAAAGGACGACCACTGGCCAAGCCAAAATAAATATTCTTTGCCTTTAAGGTCTTGATCATTCGCTTAGCTCTTGGTGTCAGCAATTTATGTCGAACCACCAAAGTATCATCGATATCACAAACAACTAACTTCAAATCTTTTATCATGTTTCCAGTATACCACGAAAAAGAGCTAACCATTCCGATTAGCTCTTGCGTTCAAAGAATTAATGAATCAATGCGACTTTTCGATACATATCCGCATGCAATCGATATTTATCTTGATGAGCGATAACTTCTGGACAAGCTGTAAAGGCACGATCCAAATAATACGTATTTCCATCGGTACCATCAAACATATAGATCATGGTGGCTATACCACAATCCAATACATATGGATGTACTTTCATTTTTCCTTTCTGTTCATACATGGTCTCAATAAATTCTTTGGGTTCTAAATGGACAATTGCACTCATATGTCATCTCTCCTTGTCGATGTCTACATTATGTCGAAAAGTATCCATCTCAACAATAAATATTTTGTTTTATACAAATAAACAAAGATTTTTCATTTGTAATATAACATGTAAGCGTTATACCTATTTTGTTATCCAAATAAATTAACGTATCATAAAAAAAGGAATCAAACGATTCCTTCTTCCAAGTGCTTTTGGTTTCTCTTGATAAACCTTGTCTCTCACACTTGTATAGATGAAAGGAGTTCCTCTCTATTATGTATGGAACTCCTTCCTGCGTTATATCTCATCCCGATGTTGTTTTCTTTCTCTTCTTTTGAAGTATGCAAAATTTTCGCATGGTTTATAAAACATCTGGCCTGAGCATCTACAGAGCTTTTCTACCCTCTGTTATAACCTCTTTTCACTTGTATCATAAAGAAAAGAGGTCCACCTTTCAATCCATCTGGAAAGAATGACCTCTCAAGTGGTATTTATCGATTGACGATAGGTTTTCGTTCCGCTTTTAGATTGTGTTGTTTTTCTGCCCGACGATCCAATTCAGCTTCTACATCATCCAAGGTAATGCCTTTTTCTGCCATTAACACCAACACATGGTAGGAAAGGTCGCAAATCTCACCAATCAACTCTTCTTTGGATTGCGATAAAGCCGCAACCACAACTTCTGTTGATTCTTCTCCTACTTTTTTTAATATTTTTTCCAATCCCTTGTTGTAAAGATACGTTGTATAACTACCTTCTTCTGGATTGGCTTTTCTTTCGACAACCGTTTGATAATCCCGCTCTAACGCTTTCATTTTACTTCTTCTCCTTCTAGTGTCCGATAAAAACATGTACGATGTCCCGTATGGCAAGCCGCACCATCTTGTACGACCTTCAATAAGATCGTGTCATCATCACAATCGACCAAGATTTCTTTGACATGTTGATAATGGCCACTGGTTTCCCCTTTTTTCCACAATTCCTGACGCGATCGCGACCAATACGTGGCCAATCCCGAACGCAACGTTTCTTGTAGACTTTCTTCATTCATATAACCCAGCATCAACACTTGGCCATTCTCGATATCTTGAACCACACACGGAACCAGACCATCGCCTTTATTAAAATCAATTTCAATCATAAACGTACAGGAATTCCTTTCTCTTTTAAATATGTTTTGACATCATGCACCGTCAATTCATCATAATGAAACAGGCTAGCGGCTAAAGCAGCATCCGCCGCTTCTTGATCAAACACATCATAGAAATGTTCCAACGAACCGCAACCACCACTCGCAATCACGGGTACGGGCACTTCCTCTCGTACCGCTTTACAAAATTCCAAATCGTAACCGGCTTTGGTTCCATCCGTATCCATGCTCGTCAACAAGATTTCACCTGCACCCAAAGCCACACCTTGTTTGACCCATTCTAAAGCATCCAAACCCGTATCGATCCGACCACCATGTACAAATACATTCCAGCCCGATCCATCTTCGCGCTTTTTACCATCAACAGCCAAGACCATACATTGATTGCCAAATTGTTTAGCCCCTTCCGAAATCAATTGCGGATTCTTTACTGCGGCACTATTTACACTCACTTTATCGGCGCCAGCTCGCAACATTTTACGAACATCTTCGATCGTACGAATGCCACCACCGACAGTAAATGGCATATAAATTTCTTTGGCAACTTCTTTGACAACATTGACCATCGTATCACGATGTTCATGCGTAGCTGTAATATCTAAGAAAACCAATTCATCGGCTCCTTGTTCATAATATTTACGAGCCAGTTCTACGGGATCGCCCACTTCTTTTAAACCAACAAAGTTGACACCCTTGACAACTTTTCCATCTTTTACATCCAAACAAGGAATGATTCGTTTAGTCAACATGATGATGCTCCTTACAATATTGAATGGCTTCCGGCAAATGCAATGTATCCGAATAGATAGCTTTGCCCGTAATGGCACCATACAAATCCAAATCATTTAAAGCGGCAATATGTGCCATATCACGAATCCCACCACTTGCGGTAATATGTATCGATACCGTATTTTTTAGTTGTTTCAACATTTCCATATTCGGACCTTGCAACGTACCATCTTTGGAGATATCCGTAAAGATCAACGTTTGAACGCCCAGACGTTCCATTTCCTTCGCAAAATCCAAATAATAATAGTCACTGTCTTCGAGCCAACCTGCACCACAAACATATCCATTCTTACAATCCATACCCACAGCAATCTTGTCTCCATATTGTTTGATGGCCGCTTTCAACAAAGCTTGGTCATGGATTGCAGCCGTGCCTAGGATTACTCGCGAAAGGCCACGCTCCAAATAATAGGTGATATCTTCCATCGTCCGTATGCCACCACCCATTTCACAAGGAACCGAAACCGCATTGGCTACTTCACAAATCAGATCCGCATTCTTCTTGGAGCCTTCTTTCGCACCATCTAGATCCACCAGATGAATATACTCTGCCCTTGCTTGTTCAAATTGTTTCGCAATGGTCAATACACTATCGCCCACTACTTCTTTTTTTCCATAATCACCTTGATACAAACGCACAGGTGCTTGATCAATGATATCAATAGCTGGCAATATGATCATACAAATTCCTCCACAAAATATTTTAATATCGCAAGTCCATCTTCGGCACTCTTTTCTGGATGAAATTGTGCACCCAATACATTTTCATGATAAACCAATCCTGGAATCTGATAAGGACCGTAGTGACAATACCCCAAAAGATCAGCTGGATCCATGTCGCTGGCATAATACGAATGAACAAAATAAACAAAAGGACGAGGGGATACCTCTTTAAAAATCGGATGCTCTTGTGCTTTTTCCAATTGGTTCCAACCAATATGAGGAATACGAATGGATGCATCCGTCATCGGGATCACTTGTCCTTTTAAAAAACCAAATCCAGGTGTATAGCCATCTTCTTGTCCGGCTTCAAATAATACCTGCATTCCCAAACAAATGCCTAGTAATGGTTTCTTTTCTTCTTTGACGAATTGACAAATGGTCTCATACATACCGGAATCATGGATATTTTGCATCGAATCGCGAAAAGCACCAACACCAGGCAAGATCAACTTATCACATGTTTTTAAAGCATCTGGATCCGAAACGATCCTATTTTCCACACCTAGATGATTACATGCATTTTGTACACTGGCTAAATTTCCCATGCCATAATCAATGATCCCAATCATTCGAGTTTTCCTTTCGTACTGTATACCCGATCGCCATTGACGATGATAGCTTGACTGATCGCATGTCCCAAAGCTTTAAAGATGGCTTCGATCTTATGATGATCATTGTTGCCATAATATACATTGACATGCAAAGTCAAACCACACGCAAACGCAAAGGCACGTAAGAATTCTTCTACCATTTCACAAGACAGGGTTCCCACTTGTTCGCGTTTCAATTCACAATGATAAACAAGATAAGGACGGCCACTAAAGTCCAAAGTGACATTCGCTAACGTTTCATCCATCGGCAAAGTGAAAGAACCATAACGGTTAATGCCCACTTTATCCCCCAGGGCCTGGGCAAAAGCTTGACCTAATGTAATTCCACAATCTTCGATCGTATGATGATCACAAACATACAAATCACCTTGGGCTTTGACATCTAGATCAATGCCAGCATGAAATCCAAATAAGGTCAACATATGATCAAAAAAACCAATGCCCGTATCAATTTGTGTATGTCCATTCCCATCCAAATTGACTTTCACTTCAATATCGGTTTCTTTGGTTGTTCGCTTGATTTGTGCTTCTCTCATAGCATTTCCCTCACATATTGTGACATGACATTCAAGACTGCCTCATTTTCTTGTTTATTACCAATCGAAATACGGAAATGATCCGTACCCGGAAAATCACGAATGGTGATATCGGCTTCTTTGAATAATTTCAATAATAAAGCTTTATTTTCTGCTTTTCCATAAATGAAGTTGGCTTGACTTGGATAAAATTCCACAAATCGATACAACATCAGTTTATCCAACATCTCATCCCTAAAAGAAGTGGTTTGTTGGATCACGATGGAAATATCTTCATAATGATGCAAAACGATCGTTGCGAGCTTTTGCGATACGGTATTGACCGAATAAGGAACTTTTCGTTGGTCAAGATCTGCTATTCGTTTGGCATTTCCACACACAAACCCCACACGAAGACCGGCCAAACCAAACGCTTTGGATAAGGTGCGCGTTACTAATAAATTCTCATATCGATCCAATTGATCCAATACGGATTGATCGCCAAATTCCATGTATGCTTCATCGATCAAGACCGGACAAGAAAAGCTTTGTACGATCTTTAAAATATCTTCTTTTGAAACACAGTGTCCCGTCGGATTGTTGGGATTGGAAAACAAAACGAAGTCAACCCCCTTTTCTTTTCCTTTTTGAATAAAATCATCCACATCGAAGGAACCATCTTCCTGGGTAACATATTTTTCAATATTTGCTTCATAACTCGATGCATAATAATCGAACATGCCAAAATCAGGAGACAATGTATACATGGTCTTTTCATGATCCAGATAGGTAGACAGCACCAAAGATAAACATTGATCCGATCCATTTCCAGCAATGATTTGTTCCGGTCTTAAGCCTTTGACTTGTGCATAGGCTTTCCGTAACGCACTACACGTATCATCTGGATATCGATTCATATCAATGGTCGGTAAAAGCTGTACCATTTCTTCCATCACTTTTTCCGATACATTATAAGGAGATTCATTCGCATTCAATAAGATTCCCGTTTGTGCATGAGATTGATACGCTTCTATTTCTTTTCCCATGATTGGACCCTCACTTTCACGGCATTCGCATGCCCATCTAAATTTTCTTCTTCCGCCATCTGGATGATATATTGTCCATACGCATCCAATGCTTCTTTTGAATAATGTAAGAAACAAGAACGTTTCACAAAACTGTCAACCCCCAAAGCACTGGAAAAACGGGCTGTGCCATTGGTTGGCAACACATGGTTGGTGCCACCAAAATAATCCCCAATACTTTCACAAGTATAATATCCCATGAATACACTTCCGGCATTGACCACTTGAGCGAGATAGGACATTGGATCTTCAACCATCAATTCTAAATGTTCTGGTGCAATTTCATTGGCAATATCAATACATTCGGAAATGGTATCACAAAGAATGGATTTGCCATAATTTTTTAAACTTTGTTCGACAATTTCTTTCTTTGGCAATTGCGCCGATTGTTCTTTCAATTCGGCATTGATCGCGTCAATTTGCGTTTGACTGGTTGCCAATAAAATCGGACTGGCCATCGGATCGTGTTCGGCTTGTGATAAGAGATCCGCAGCGACAAATGCAGGATTGGCATGATCATCAGCCACAACTAAGATCTCACTAGGGCCGGCAATCATATCAATATCCACTTTTCCATAGACCAATTTCTTAGCTGCCGCCACAAAGATATTACCCGGACCACAAATCTTATCGACCGATGGAATGGTTTCCGTCCCATAGGCCAAAGCCGCAATTGCTTGGGCACCGCCAATTTTATAAATATCGGTCACACCTGCCAATTTAGCAGCAAACGCAATGTTTGGATTGATCTTACCTTCTTTGTTGGGTGGTGTGACCATCACAATGCGTTTCACTCCAGCTACCGCAGCTGGAATCGCATTCATTAGTACACTACTTGGATATTGGGCTCGGCCTCCAGGAACATAAATTCCCACACTGGATAAAGGAAGCACCCGTTGACCAAGATAGACACCCTTTTCTTCTTGGAGAATATACGATTGGTTTACTTGTGCTTGATGAAAATACGTAATATTTTTTTTCGCTTTTTTCATCGATTCCATAAAGAACGAATCACAATGAGAAATGGCTTCTTCCAATTCTTGCTCGGATACTTTCCATGCATCCATTTCAATGCCATCAAATTGTTTGGTGTATTTTTGACAAGCAATATCTCCCTGTTGACGAACATCTTTTAAAATGTTGGATACCGTAACCAAGACATCACTGGAAATTTCTTGACTTCGACTCTTTAGATACGAAGATAATACTTGATAATCATTTTTATTGATGGGCTGCAGCATTTTGTTTCACCATTCTTTCCAAATCTTTTAACACATCCATGACTTCTTGTCGTTTCAATTTAAAACTGGCTTTATTTACGATGACACGCGCACTGATGGGACAAACATCATCTAAGACAACCAACCCATTTTCTTTTAGGGTCGTTCCGGTTTCCATGATATCCACAATGCCATCACACAGCCCCAGGATCGGTGATAATTCTACGGAACCATCGATCTTGATGATTTCAACATCCATGCCTTTCGCATTAAAATAAGCTTTGGCTACATTGGGGTATTTGGTCCCGATTTTGATATGACCAACTTTATTCAATAGATCAATGTCAGGTAAACTGGCCACGATGAATTTACATTTGCCAATTTCCAAATCGAGCATTTCATAATATTCTTTGCCACCCTCTAAGATAGTGTCTTTACCAACAACGCCGAGATCGGCAACACCATGTTCTACATAAGTCAAACAATCATTGGACTTTACTAAAAAATAACGAATGTCTTTTTTCGTATCTTCAAAGACCAAAGCTCGTCCTTTATCTTTTAAATTTTCAATGCCATATCCACATTCTTCCAACATGGCAACGGTTTTCTTTTCCAAACGACCTTTCGTTAAGGCAATAGATAAACTCATTCGACGACCTCCACTTCTTCACGATCCCAAATGATCAATTCCACTGGATTGGTTTTTCGTATTTCTTGCGCTTTTTTCAAAGCTTCCACTTGTTTCGTTTCAGGATAACAAATTTTTATGGTTTTGGTTTGTGGTGCTTTCACAACGGATAATAAATAATCCAATTTCACACTGAATCCACAAGCTGGCAAGTCACGGCCAAATTTTTTCAACAATGAATCATATCGACCACCACTTAAGACACTATGTCCAACTCCATTCACATAGCCCTCAAAAATAATGCCTGTATAATAATCCAAATGTGGTACTTTTCCTAAATCAAATTGAATATGGGAACGATAGCCTAATTCGGATAACTTTTCATATAAGCCTTGTAGCTGATATACGACGGCTTTCAATGCGGAATTGAAACTGAGAACCAGGGCTTGATCCAAAGCATCCGGACCAGATAATAATGGTAGTTCCATGAAGAATTGGGCTTCCTTTTCTTTTAGATGCAATTTTTTGACAAATTCTTTTAATTCCACCATGCTTTTTCGATCGACCAGATTGGCTAGTTCATATTGCACATTGGCATCCAACTGCAAGGTTTGACAAGCCAATTTAAAGAAATCACTGTTACCAATTTCTAATTGATAGTCATCAACACCGATGGCTTCCATCGTATCCAAGGCCAAAACTAAAACTTCAAGATCATGACTGGAGTCCAAACCAATGAGTTCCACACCACAGTCGCTGACTTCACCGAGTTGGCCAGCAAACATCTGTCGCACTTTAAAGACGTTGGAACAATAGCGAATGCGATAGGGTGGTTTGATCTTGGTGTATTTGGATGCACAAACACGAGCAATAGGTACGGTCATGTCCATACGTAAAGTTAGGATCTGGCCATCTTGATCAAAGAACTTATACATATCTTGTTCATTGACTTCACTAAATGCATTTTGATAGGTTTGTAGAAATTCAATCGATGGTGTCATGATGCGTTGATAACCATAGGATTCAAAAACACCTTCAATTCGTTTTTGTAGAGCGGTTTTCTTGGCACAATCTTCTAAAATGATATCGCGCATGCCCAAAGGAATTTGGATTTGTTTCATATTGCCTCCTAAATAAATAAAAAAACGTCCCTGATAAGGACGTTTGATACGTGGTTCCACCTTACTTCATCGCCACTTCACAATGACGACCTCTCTAAGTGCTATCACACTCTGGTCCAGTAACGAGGACAACCGGATCGAACTACTCGATTCGCACGACCAACTCCAGGATGTGTTCGTTTTGACGTACTCTTTCTTTTCACCAACCAGAAAGTCTCTACTTGCCGTTTCGAAAACTACTATTTCCCTTCTTTGTTGTATTTATAATATAGATAATCTGGGTTCAAATGTCAACTTGAATTGTAAGAAATTGTAACTAAAATGAAAATTGTTTCAGAACAGAGGCGCAATCAGACGCACAATGGCTCGCCAGGTTCGAACGATCATGTTGATGTCGCCTTTATAGTCTTCACTCACATCTTTCGATAAATCAAACATATGATCAAAATCCTTTTTCATATCAGCAATACAATCGACATGGGATAGGTAGACGCCATTTTCAAAATGAAGATACAAAGATCGATAGTCCAGGTTGATCGTTCCACACGTTGCGACAGTATCATCACTGATACACATTTTCGCATGAGGAAAACCAGGAATATATTCAAAGATGCGAACGCCACCGCGAACCAAATCGCGGTAAAAAGATTGGGTAAACATATACGTGATTTGTTTATCGGGTGTTCCTGGTGTAATGATTCGAACATCTACACCGCGTTTGGCGGCCAATGTCAAAGCACGCGTCATTTCATCGGTAATGATCAAGTAGGGAGTCACAAAGTATACATATTTTTTGGCATGATTCACAATGCTCATATATACATCTTCACCGAGATATTCATCATCCAATGGTGAATCCGCATAAGGTTGAACAAAACCTTTGGATGGTACGGGTTGAGCCGTCAAATATTTTGCCATGGCTTGATGGGTTGGATCGTTGGCATTCCACATTTCTAAAAAAGTTAGGGTCATGGAACGAACGGCACTTCCTTCCAAGCGAATGCCCGTATCCTTCCAATATCCATACGGATGGGTCCGATTGAAATATTCTTCTGCTAAATTATATCCGCCTGTATAGCCAATTTGACCATCAATGACCGTGATTTTTCGATGATCTCGATTATTCATAAAAACTAAGATCCAAGGTCGGATGGGATTAAAGACCTGACACTGAATGCCATAGCTTTTCATTTCTTTGATAAAGCTTTTATTTAAAAAACCAATGCTGCCCATATCATCATAGAAAATTCGTACTTCGACGCCAGCAGCCGCTCTTTCAATCAATACTTCTTTCATCTGCCCAAAAGAATAACCATCTTCAATGGCATGATATTCCATGAAAATAAAATGTTGCGCTTTTTTCATGTCTTCAATTTGGGCATTGAATCCATCGATGGCTTCTGGATAATAAGTAATGGCGGTATCTTTATAAACGGGAAAATGACCACAGTTCCATATCAGATGGGCATCTTTCGCACTATCGATATCCACCGATTCCATTTCTTTTAGGATAGCTCGGTCTTGATGAAAATAGCGATATAAAAATAGATCAATATGTGTATATACTTCGCGCACATGGGTAACTAGGCTGGTGCGTCCAATCAAAAAGTAAAGGCCCATCCCAAACATTGGAAAGGCCAAGATCAATGCCATCCATGGAACATTGATAGAAACATTCTTATCCCGTCCATAGATCCACAAAGCCACTAAGATGGCTAAATTATTGATGGCTTGTCCGATTTGTGGAGAAATAAATTGCAGTTGACCAAATAGATTCAATAGCCAGAAAATCTGAAACGAAACAGCAACGATCACCACGAAAAGACGCATGATACTATTCCGGACATTGGTCCTTTTTTCGACGCGCATTTTAGACATGATACCTTTCCTCCACTGTGCCATCCAATGATTTCCAAGTGAGTGTGTCCTTTTCTAGCAATATGTAACTATGCGCGCTTTCGGCTTTTGGCAGAGATATCGAGCCCGGGTTACAAAAGAGCGTATTTCCTTCTTGATGATGTCCAGGAATATGGGTATGTCCATAAAAAATAATAGGAACATGGGGAAAAGGTTTATGTCCATGGCAACAATAAATCAAGTGTTTGCCTGTATCGATATACACATTTTCTACCAAGGGAAAGTCTAAGACCATTTGGTCCACTTCACTATCACAATTTCCCCGCACACAAAGGATGGAAGAAGCCAATGGATTTAATAACGCAATAACGCCTTTGGGATCATATCCTTTGGGCAAATCATTTCGTGGCCCATGATAGAGAATGTCTCCTAATAAAACCATTCGATCGCATTGATTCTTTTTAAATTGATCAACAAGTTGCTGACAATAATACTGTGATCCATGTATATCTGAAGCAATCATCCATTTCATAACATAGATTATAAACAAAAAGAAGGTGTTTTTCCACCTTCCTATAATGCCGCCGCCAATAATCCATACGATACGATGGACATGATCACGGTTGCCAATAACACGCCTAATAAAATGGCACTGGATGCTTTTTTGATATCCATTTCTAATAATGAAGCAATCAATGAACCGGTCCAAGCGCCCGTTCCTGGCAATGGGATCCCGACAAATAATAATAAGCCAAGCCATTCGCCATGGTCCATTCCTTCACTTTTATTCATGGCTCGTTTTTCTAATTTTTCGATCCAAGGTCTTGCCCAACGGAATCGTTTTAACCAATGAAAGATTTTTTTGATAAACAATAAAATAAAGGGGATTGGTATGATATTTCCTATAACGCAAATAGGAATTGCTTGCCAAATATTCACTTTTAATAATGAGGCGACGATCAAACCACCTCGACATTCCAATAAAGGAATCATTGATACGATAAAAATCACAAATTGTGCGGATACATATTGTCCCAATGTATGCGCAAACCACGTCGCAATTGCTTCCATACAGCCTCCTAATTCCTGTTTATGATAAGTTAGGAAACTTACCTTGTCAATCATGGACTGGGTATTATAATAGAAACAAACAGGAGAAAACTTATGACCATCATGAAACCTTTTCGTGCGATTCGTCCGAGCCAGGAAATGGCTTCGCGCATTGCCAGTCTTCCCTACGACGTCTTCTCCCGAGCTGAAGCAAGGACGTATGTAGAAACGCATCCCTATACCTTTTTAGGCATTGATCGGCCCGAAACACAATTTGAACCAACCCATGATATGTATGCACAAGATGTTTATGAAAAAGCCGATGAAATGATCCATACCTATAGAGACAAAGGCTTTTTTATTCAAGACCAAACACCTTGTTTCTATATCTATGAATTGACCATGGCGAAAAGAAGCCAGACAGGTCTTGTAGGATTGTCCAGTATCGATGATTATTTACATGGAATTTGTAAGAAACACGAAAATACCGTCAAAGCCAAATTAATTGATCGGATCCATCATGTCGATAAAACCAGTGCCCAAACAGGTCCCATTTTTTTAGCCTATCGAAAAAATGAAAAACTACAAACATGGATCCAGTCCATGAAAGAGCAACGGCCCATCTATGATTTTGTGAAAGAGGATGGTATCCATCATCGGGTCTGGATCGTCACCGATACCAAGCCAATCGAAGATGCTTTTAAAGAAGTGCCCTATACCTATATTGCGGATGGTCATCATCGTTGCGAATCGGCTGTGCAAGTAGGCCTTAAAAGACGAAAAGCACATCCGAATTACACTGGAAAAGAAGAATTCAATTATTTTTTAAGTGTAGCCTTTTGTGAAGAAGAACTTCGCATTTTCGATTACAATCGTTTTGTGAAAGATCTAAATGGATTAACGACCAATGCGTTTATGAAACAATTATGTATGTACTATTCGATCACACCGCTTCCTTATTCCCATCATCCCGATCATAAAGGTGAGGTTTGTATGTATATGGAAAATCAATGGTTTGATCTGATGGAAAAAGAGCCCAATACCACCGATCCCGTTCTATCCTTAGATGTCAGTTATCTACAAGATCATGTTTTAAGGCCCATTCTTGGCATTGATGATCCACGAACCAATCCGCGCATTGAATTTATCGGCGGAATTCGTGGATTAAACACCCTACAAGAAAAAGTCAATGCCCAAGATCATCCTTGTGTCGCATTTGCGATGTATCCAACAAGCATTCAAGAACTTTTTGCGGTTGCGGATGCCAAACAATTGATGCCACCAAAATCCACTTGGTTTGAACCTAAATTATTAAGTGGTTTATTTATTCATGAAATTGAACGATAAAAAAAGAGCACAAGCTCTTTTTTTATAATGCTGCTTTGATGTGCTCTAATAGTTCATCATATGTTTCTAAGGCTGGTAGTTCCGGGTGATCTTTTTTGATTTGTTCGGTCGAACGGAACAAGAAACCGGCTTTGGAGGCTTCGATCATACCCAGATCATTGAAACTATCTCCAGACGCAATGGTTTCAAAACCAATGGATTGAAGTGCTTTTACGGTTGTATATTTCGAATTTTCAATACGCATCTTAAATCCAGTAATTTCGCCTGTTTCACTGACTTCTAAAGAGTTACAGAAAATGGTTGGCCATCCTAATTTTTTCATCAATGGACTCGCAAATTCTTCAAATGTGTCACTGATGATGATTACTTGTGTCAGGGTACGTAATGTATCTAAAAATTCTTTTGCGCCTGGCATCGGATCGATCTTTGCGATCACATTTTGAACATCTTTCAATCCAAGTCCATGTTCTTTTAAGATGCCCAATCGCCAATTCATCAATTTATCATAATCGGGTTCATCCCGCGTCGTACGCGTTAATTCAGGAATACCACTTTCTTTCGCAAACGCAATCCAAATTTCAGGTACTAATACACCTTCTAGATCTAAACAAACAATATTCATGAGGATTCTCCTTTTTTCAATGGTTTTATCTTACCATGAACCTTCTATTTTTTCGATACAATGTATGACAGATCCATAATATCCATAACCAAATAAATAGAGATGATTCAAAAGATGATACAAATTATAGACATATTTGCGTTTTTCGTAACCTGCTCGCAAACATCCGTATTGCCGATACGAAGTATAAAAAGATGGAGGAAAGCCACCAAATAATTCCGTCATGGCAAGATCAACTTCCGCGTCTCCATAGTAACAAGCCGGATCAATCAACCAAGCTTTGCCATCTGGGCCTGTCATCACATTGCCACTCCAAAGATCACCATGAACCAATGATGGATGTTCTGGTTCAATCAGCAGTTCATCCAAATGCTCCATGATATGTATGATTCGTTGACGATCGGATCGAGACAGATTTTCTTCATTTCGTACCAACATGGGTCGTAATCGATACTCTTTAAAGAAAGTGACCCATGATCCACAAAAGGGATTGCTTTGTGGAGTCGATCCAATATAATTATCCGAAGAAAAACCAAATTGATCGCCCACAAAAGATGAATGCATACAAGCCAATTCTTGGGCAAAGACATCCCAATACGATGCGATTGGCTTCCCCCTTTCAATATAGTCCATTAATAAATATGCATGTTGATAGGTCGTTCCCATTTGAAGAATATGTGGTGTCCCAATCACATGACAAGCCGCAATGGCTTCAATTCCTTTTTTTTCTTGAATGAACATATCCAAATTCGAAATGGTATTCATTTTTATAAAATACATATCCTGTTCGGTTTTGACTTGATAAGCTTTATTGATATCACCACCCGCAACCGAATGATAAGAAAGAACCTTTTTATCCACAATTTTATCAAATTCAGACATAAAATGCCTCCTTTTCTTCCAATTATGCCACTTTCCTTTCTTTCTATTTATCATTGATTATAATACAAGTAAAGAAAAGGAAGGTACATACCAATGGGAATGTAAATTCAATTTCAAAGTAGAAAGGAGAATATCTCAATCGATGCGATTTGATTTTAGTACAAACAGATTTATTCAATAAATGGTCCTTACAGAAATGTATTAAATATTGTAAGGACCATTTATTTTGCATTCCACTTTATGTACCAACTTTACCAATTCATTGTAAATGAAAATATCCTTGCTATTATGAAAGTGTAAAAAAGGTAGATACGAAGAAATATCTTCGATATCGGTCATTTGTTCAAGTCGAATATTAAAATTCATTGAAATGTAAATGCATCGTTTGAATTGAAAAGTGATGGAAATACTTACAAGGATGAAAATCATACGTCATCGTAAGTATGAAATCGAGTGTTTAGGATTAAAGGTAAGGAAAATAAAAAGGTACGAAACATAGATTCCTTGAACAAATGACATATAAAAAGAGCTGACTGGGTCGGCTCTTTTTGATTACAAGATCCAACCCTTCATAGATATGTTTCCACTTTCCCTACCAAATTTACCATTTTTGTTTTGGATTCCCATCCATACGTTATAATACAAGTGACAAAGGAAATACAGATTCCTAGAAAGGAGAAAATCATTGAAAAAGAGATTTGATTACAGTATGAATCGCCTAACAATATAAAGGGTCCTTACAGAAAATAAGATGAGTGTAAGGACCCTTTATTTTCGTTAAATATAAATTTTCTATCCATTTCCAAATTTTATACCAGTTATGCCACTTTCTTTTATTCATACACTTCCTTGCATATAATACAAGTAAGAAAAGGAAGGTACATACTAATGGGAATGTAAATTCAATTTCAAAGTAGAAAGGAGAATATCTCAATCGATGCGATTTGATTTTAGTACAAACAGATTTATTCAATAAATGGTCCTTACAGAAATGTATTAAATATTGTAAGGACCATTTATTTTGCATTCCACTTTATATACCAACTTTGCCAATTTGCTATCTACAATTGATTGATAAGCTATAATATAAGTGACAAAAGGAAATACATATTCGCAAGAAATGTAATTTCTGGAAGGGAGACAAAATTGAAAAAGCGATTTGATTTTAGTATAAACCGATTAACAATATAAAGAGTCCTTACATGAAAGAAACATATGTAAGGACTTTTTATTTGGCAATCAGGATCGTACATCCTTGTATGCTTTGTTTCTTTTCGATATCTACGGGATTGGTGATCAAAAAATCAAAAGAATAAAAAGGTGCAAACATATAGGTGCCTTGCCAATCAAATTTTGATTGATCTGCTAACAAGATCTTTTTTTCTGCTTTTCGTAAAACATGTTGATTTACTTCCATTTCTTCAAATGAAAATGTTGTGGGTCCTTGACTGTTCTTAAAACCATCACAGCCAAGGCAAGCTACATCAAAATGGATGGCATCAATATGATCCAATGTAAAGACTCCCGTTGCACATTGTGATTTCTTTAATACCTTACCCCCTAAAAAGATCAGCTCGTGTTTTTGGTTCGTAACAATATTCGCAATCATCAATGAATTTGTGATCACCAATAAATCTTTTTTTAAAGGAAGTAATTTTGCCAATGCCAACGTGGTACTTCCAGGTCCAATAAAAAGAGAAGAATGATCAGGAATTTCCCGCAAAGCCCGTTTGGCAAGGTCTTGTTTTAAGGAAGCATGTTCATTCACTTTCACATGGACCGCCACCTCACTATTATCTTCTTTACGACAAGCGCCTCCATGTATTTTATGAAGCAAACCTTGACTTTCCATTTGATTGAGATCTTTGCGAATGGTTTCCATACTCACATGATAGGTATTGGCTAAATCAATGACGCGGACCTTCCCTTCGGTTAGGATGGCTTGATAAATCTCTTGTTGACGCTCTTCCATCTTCTTTGACATATTTCTATTGTATCGAAAACTTGGCTTTTTGGCTATTGTTTCTATAAAACCAACTTTATTTTATTCTTATTTCGAAAAAAGCCAATTTTTTATTGTAGATTTTCTCTTAAAATTCTATTCTAAGGATGAAAAAAAGAGGAGGTTTTATCATGAAACTACAAGCTGCTTTAGATACACTCACATTAGACGAATGTGTGACCTTATTGGAACAAACCCAAGGTTTTGTCGATGTTGCGGAGGTTGGAACTCCTTTTATCATCGAACAAGGTATGGTGCCAGTTCGTACCTTCAAAGAAAAATTCCCAGACATTGAAGTTTTGGCCGATGCCAAAATTATGGATGCAGGTAAATATGAAGCTGATAAATGCTTCGATGCTGGTGCCGATATTGTTACGGTATTGGGTGTTTCCAATGATTTGACTATCAAAGGTGTCGTTGAAAGTGCCAAAGAACATGGCAAACAAGTCATGGTTGATATGATTGAAGTGAAGGATTTAGCCAAACGTACCAAGGAAGTGGATCAAATGGGTGTCGATTACATTTGTGTACATACCGCTTTTGATGTGCAAGCAACGGGGAAAGATCCTTTGGATGATTTGAAAGTTGTCAATTCAATCATCCAAAATGCCAAGTCTGCCGTAGCCGGTGGTGTCAAATTAGCTACCATCGATGCGATCGTGGCCCAAGGAGCGGGCATCATTGTTGTGGGTGGTGCCATCTGCAATGCCAAAGACCCAAGTGCCATGGCCAAAGAGATGAAGAAACATTTAAAATAGGAGAGATGCACATCATGAACAATCAAGAATATGCAAAGATCATCTTAAATGAATTGAATCAAACATTGCCTACCATCGATATTGAAAAATCCAATCAATTTGTTGATTTATTATTGCATGCGAAAGAAATCTTCTGTGCCGGCGCTGGTCGTAGTGGCTTTGCGGTACGTGGCTTTGCGATGCGTTTGATGCACATGGGATTCAATAGTTATGTAGTTGGTGAAACGTGTACCCCCAATATTGATGATACGGGTCTCTTAGTTGTTTGTTCCGGCTCTGGTTCAACGAAAAGTTTGGTCAATCATGCCCAAAAAGCCAAGGAAGTGGGGGCCAAGGTGGCTTTGATCACCATTGATCCAGAATCCCCTATTGCGAAAATGGCTGATGTAGTTATCGAAATCAGTGCACCAAGTCCAAAATCTGCAAAAGCGGGTGAAATCCAATCGATCCAACCGATGGGTTCTTTATTTGAGCAATCCGAAGCTTTATATATGGACACCTTGATCTTGATGTTGATGGATAAAAAACATATGAATTCCGATACCATGTTTGGTCGTCATGCCAATATGGAGTAAATATGGAACCTGTCTTATTTTTAGAATCCCCCCTGATTGAAAAGCTATATGGTGGTCACAAGATTCAGGATAGCTTTGGCATTGGCGATCCTTCAAAAAAAATTGGTGAATACTGGGTCATCAGTGGTCATGATCATGGTTTAAGCGTAATCACCAATGGTCCATATAAATCGCAAACCTTGAAAAATGTATATACCAATCATCGCGAATTGTTTGCGAATGATCCTCATGATAAATTTCCTCTTCTGATCAAGATCAATGAAGTCACAAAACCCGTATCGGTCCAAGTGCATCCCAATGATGCCCAATCGCATGGAGAAGGCAAAGCGGAATGTTGCTTATTTCTAGATGTAGAAGATGGATCAAAGATCATCCGTGGCCATACAGCCAAGACCAAAACCGAATTAAAACAACACATTGAAAACAACGAATGGGATTCATTATTGATTCGTAAACCGATCCATGATAATGATTTCATCTTTACGCCGCCAGGCATCATTCATGGCATTGAAGGCAAATTGATGATGGCCGAAGTCCAACAATCCAGCGATATGACCTATCGTCTCTATGATTATGATCGTTTGGTTGATGGCAAACCTAGACAACTCCATGTCCAACAAGCTTTGGAAGTGACAACCGTACCACACCAAGAACCAGAGATCCATCCTGTTACGATGGAAAAAGATGGCAATATCCAAACGACCTATATAGATAATCATTTTTTCAAGATTGATCGCTACCAGATCAACAACAAACAGACATTGGATAATCCTATGTATTCTTGTGTTGTCATCTTATCTGGACAAGGTACATTGATTCTTGATGATACCTCATATCCGGTAAAAGCAGGTATGGGCATGATCATTACTTCCCAAACAAAAACATATTCCCTTTCTGGTGTAATGGATGTGCTTGTCAGTCAGCCACCAAAAATGACTTAGTTAGAAAACCCGCTCCAAGAATCCAAGACAGAACCTAAAATTCTGCCAATCGGATTGTTAAGGCGGGCTTTTTAAGATTAATAAAATTTTGGTTTATTCTTTCTGTGTCTGATTAACGATCACGACGGAAAGAATCACACAAATGATACCGATGATGACATCGATGCGGATGGCTTCATGTAGAAAAAGAATGCTGTAAACGGAAGCAGATATCGCTTCGACAGATGAGAGGATTGCTGCCCTGCTGACTTCTACATATTTAAGACTAATGGTATATAGAAAATAAGGGAGTACACAGCTAATACAACCAAATAAAAGTCCAAATTCCATTCTGCTATGATCTTTTGTTAGTACAAATCCCAATGTATGCCAATCGGCTATCATTACCAGACCAATCGATGCGATAATAAAGGTATATAACATTGAAGTCACGGGATGATAATTTCTTCGAAGGAGTAATGCACTAAAGATCGAATACATGGCGTAGCAAAAGGCTGCCAAAAGTCCAACCGCCACACCGGATACATTGGATGAGCCGGCATTTTCAAAAATTCCGGAAACAAAGGTACATCCTAAAAAAGCAAAAATCAGTGAAATCACTTTATTTTTTGTGAATTTTTCCCGAAAAAAGATGGCTGAAAGAACGGAAACGATGGCTGGTGAAACATATAATAGAACAGCGGCTACGGATACGGAAGTCATATCAATGGCACCGTAATAAAAAATGGTAAATCCGACGATGCTTACCAGTCCACTGGCTACAAAAATCCATAAATCTTTGATTCGTATTCGAAATAGTTTTTTATTATATATGACCACCCACAAAATAAAAATAATGGTTGCTGTAATAACCCGAATGGCCGCTATTTCTTTTGATTGCAAACCCAAGCTTCTCCATTCTGTTACAAACAGACCCTGGGTTGCCCAAAGCATCCCTGCTAAAAGAATAAGATATACTTGATTTGACATTTTTCTTGTATCCAATCGTTAACCTCGAAAGAGGATTCAGTTTTCCGAAATCCTCTTTTCTTCTTTCGTAACACTTGCACCCAAGCGGATGCACAACCATCCACAAAACAATCCAATGACATTTGCCAATGCGATCCACAACATCGCAATCACCAAATTTTTCCAGTCCAAAAACGATACCACATCCAGCTTTGGGAAATATCCTGCATAATAACCGGCAAACAGGCAGGAATAAGAATTAAAGGATGCTAAAGAGCAAGCAAACATTTTTGTTTTCAATGATAACATCAAGATAATGACGGTTCCGATTACCGTAAGCACTTGCACTCCCATACTAAATCCAGATGCGGCATAGGCAAGAATCGCAATGGCAGCCAATATGTATCCCTCGATCATCGGTGGAATTGATTTTTTAAATGCTTCCGGATTCGATCCAAGCGTAAAATACCAAGTCTCGCCAATAAACAAGGCCCAGACCGGAATTTTAATCAACCCTCCTAGACATGAAATTCCCGCCAGCACAGCAATCACTATATCCAAACGTTCAATTTTCATCTCCTCACCTCCCTGAAAATGTATGATATGAAAAATACCCGCTCCCTTTGGGTATACATTGCTATAACGATGACTCAATAGAGAGCAGGTAAAGATGCTTATTTCTGCACTGATTTCTTTAATTTATGGTTGATCAAAGTCCGCGCTCATCCACTTTCAAGACGGCATTCAACATAACAGATGCCCCCTCTGTACAATGTTCAGGAGATGAATATTCTGGCTCACAATGTGATAAACCATCCTTAGATTGTACGAAAATCATGGTTGTCGGCAATACATAGGCTGCAAATTGGGCATCGTGTCCGGCACCCGAATGAATATATTGATGGCTAACACCCAATTCTTCACAGGATTCCTTAACATATCCGACCAACGTCTTATTCCAATAAACCGTATCACGATTCCATGCTTTTTCTACTTCACAGGTGCAACCCGCCCATTCTTTATTTGCACAATCTTTTACAATCTGAAGTACTTGATTCAATAGCTCTGGACTTTCATGACGGCAGTCAAATGAAAATTCATAATAATCTGGAACACAGGTATGAACGTTTGGATGACACTGTACTTCACCTGTAGTATAAACCAACTCTGGATGTCCTAGTGCATCGATCGTTTTATGCAAATACAACAATGCTTGTGCAGCTGCATAGAATGCATCTTTTCTCTTTGGCATTGGGAAGGTACCAGCATGGGTCGTTTGTCCATAGAATTTCAATGTATAATTAAACATTCCTAAGACACAGTCAACCACACCAATATCATTTCCAGCATCTTCCAGGATTGGTCCCTGTTCAATATGTGTTTCAAAATAACATTCATATTTTTCCGGTGTCAAACGATATTTTTTATCCCCTTTAAAGCCTGATTTGTCCAAAGCGTCTTTGAACGTAACCTGTGGATCAAGAACGCTCTTTGAATTCATCATATCTTCATATTTAAAGCCTGTTTTGATCTCATCTGGTAGATAATCGTAACAAATGATTCCAGAAGACATCATTGCTGGCGGATAAAGGGATCCCTCTTCATTTGTCCAAATCATCGCTGTCAAAGGATGCTTATGTGGAATCTTTTTCTCTGCCACAGTTTCCAAAACTTCCATGGCACTCATGACACCAAGAATACCATCATAATTTCCACCGTTACGAACAGAATCACAATGGGAACCCATCACAATTCTTTTTGCGTTTGGATCCGATCCAGGAAGAGTGGCATACATATTTGCGACGTCATCAATCTCGATGGTTGCACCGATGGCTTCCATTCTCTTTCGGAATTCATTTCTTGCTTGAATATCCGCTTCAGACAGCGTATATCTAGTGATTCCACCATGACCAGCGTCACCATACTGTGAAAATGTTTTAATTTTATCTTCCATTCGTTCTAAACTTGCCTTATACATTTTTAAATCCTCCTTTTCTAATTGATTCTATTTTAAAAATGCTTTCCTAACGTCTTGGGATACGTTTTACGTATTTGCCCATGCCCGGTTTTCCTACAAATTCTCCATGATCATATACAAGATTTCCACGGAGGAATGTTTTTACTGGATATCCATGAAGCTCTTTGCCTTCCCAGATCGTATGATCATAGTCACTATGCATATTATTGACAGAAATCGTGAAATCTTTCTTTGGATCATACAATACAATGTCAGCATCTTTGCCAACAGCAATCGCTCCTTTGTCTTCACATCCAAAAATCTTCGCTGGATTTGTTGCGCAAACCTCAACAACTTTTTCAAATGAAATTTTTCCAGTGTTGGCTGCATCGAGCATATATGGATAGAGATTTTCTACACCTGCACATCCGTTTGGAATCTTTGAAAAATCATCTTTTCCCCAGTCCTTTTCATAACTTTGGAATGGACAATGATCGGTTGCGACTGTATCGATAAATCCGGCTTTCAATGCTTTCCACAATGCTTCTTTGCTCGCTTCACCTTTCATTGGTGGTGAGCATACAAAGTTTCTGCCATCTGGACGTTTATATACATCACAAGTAAATTCCAAATACTGTGGACAGGTTTCTACATAAACCGGCTTTCCATCCATTTTTGCTTTTTCACAAGCTTCCAATCCCTCTTGATCGGACATATGTACGATATAAACCGGTGTATCCAGATGCGATGCCCAATGAACCACGCGCTTATCGGCTTCCGCAGCGACAAATTCTGGACGACTCATATAATGATACCAGGCACTCGTTTTACCTTCTTTCAGATATTGCTCTGTCCGAAGATCGATCAAATCTGGATTTTCTGCATGCACATTGATCATCATACCAAGTTCTTTGGCACGAAGAAGAAGTGTGGCAAGCATACCATCATCGACCATCATACCTTCTTTTTTATAGACTAAGAAACACTTCAGACTTGTGATTCCCGCTTCGGCTGCTTGTTCCATCTCTTCCAAAATTTGACCACCGTTTAAATCGGTGATACAGCAATGGAATGCATAATCACTACAAGCATCGGTTTCTAAGATTTCCTTTTTGGAATTGACTAGTCCGAGAATCGTCTCGCCCTTATGCTGTACTGGATAATCAAAGATAGTTGTAACGCCTCCGCAAACAGCAGCACGTGTTCCCGATTTGTAACTGTCTGCCGATACGGTTCCGCCAAAAGGCATTTGCATGTGCGTATGCACATCGATTGCACCCGGCAATACCAACATTCCAGTTGCATCCTCAACTCTATCCGCTTCTACTGGAAGATCTTTTCCGATTGCGACGATTTTCTCCTTGTCGATAGCTACATCTGCCTGAAAACTTCCAGATGCTGTGACTACAGTCCCTCCTTTAATCAATAAATCCATGTAAGTACCTCCTTTTCTTATATTATTGTTTTTTAATAGGTGACGAATCTTCTGCTAAATCCGCAAAACGTTTCGTCGTCTACATGGTGATTCATTTTTGTATATCTAATTTGCTTCGTAGATAAACTGACAAATTGTACAAAGTGGTGGATCTTCCAATACATCGATAGAACTTGGATAAGGTGGATCTTCCGGTACTTGGATGATCTTAAATGCCCTTACCTCAATCAATGCTTTCTTTCCTTTCTGTTGTTTGATCCTGGCGATAAATTCCATATAATCCCCCGCAAAAATGGGTTCATACAAACGAACTTTACGTACTTCTAGGCAATGTCCTGTATTATGAAATACCTTTGCCATAATTCGGTTGGCACAATCATTCATCAAAGTAATGCTTCTTGCTCCATTTACAACACCACCGCCATAAAAAACATCTCGATCTGACATTCTATATCTCATTGTAACTGTATCCATAATAAAAGCTCCTTTTCTCTATCTATCCTATTAAAGTTCGATAACTTCATCTTCTGGAAAATCTTCATTTGCTCGCCATGGATCTTTCACAAGACCATCTGGTTGCTCGCCTCTTTGGAGATGTTTCTTTACGACCAAACGTACCATGCCCTCCGTACACAAAACTGGTTCATCAAACCAAACCATATCTCCTGGTTTATAATTGGTTTTTCCGGCACGATAGGCAGGCGTTGCTAGTTTAAAGACTTCAATTTTACAATCACGAGACGTATTTCCGACATGAACCATGGTTGCCTTATATTCCATCATATCGCCCACATATGCATTTTCATAAATCTTGCAGTCACGATATCCAAGACATAAAGACTCATCCCCGTCATTTAAGATCATCTGTTCGGTTTCTACGTCCCCGATAAAATCCCATTGACGACCAAAAGGAACAAGACCGTCCTGATTGTTCGCATCGGCTGTTGTCATGTTGTAGCTAAGATAAGATGTTTTTCTTGCCATTTTTATTGTCCTCCATTTTCTAAATCAATGCTTATAATGACCAACATTTATTTTTGACTGCTGACAAAATTTTGTCGCAGTAAAGATCCTTTCACTAATTTGATATACCGTTTAAAGAACACCTTCTTCTTGCAGCTTTGCTTCTTCTTCTTTGGTTAAATGGAATACTTCACAGTTATCCTGACCAAGAAGGGGAGATGCAAATGTAACTTCTCCCGGGCTGGCAGACAATTTTGCCACAACCCCCTGAAAAGCTAGGTCACCAGCTGTCGGATGGTTCACATGGACAATCATATCTCGGGCTTTTGTATGTGGATGTTCAATGGCTTCTTTTATATTCATTACCGGTCCACACGGAATTCCCGCCTCGTCCATCATGATTTCCAGCTCTTTCTTGGTATAATTCTTTACCCAATCACTGATAATGTTCTGCAAACCACTCTTATAATTTTGTACACGCAGATCATTGGTTTTATATTTCTCATCTTCAAGCAATTCTGGTTTTCCAATTGTTTGGCAGAATTTTTTCCAAAGTCTTTCATTGCCAACGCCCAGTGCCACATATCCATCCTTACATGAATAAACGTCAAACGGTGCAATGGATGGGTCAATATTTCCATTTCTTTCGGATATGATGCCATTCATGGTGTAATAAGGAATTGCCGCTTCTAGCAAAGAGAAAATCGTATCAAACATGGCTACATCGACAAGCTGTCCTTCTCCTGTTCGATCCCTGTAATGCAGGGCAACCAAAGCACCTAATGCCTGATAGATACCGGATACATGATCGGCCACCGATGGTCCGACCTTAACTGGCGGTTGATCCTTAAATCCAGTCAGGTATAACATTCCTCCCATGGCTTGGGCAACGATGTCATAACAAGGACGATGACTGATTGGGCTGTTCAAGCCAAATCCAGATCCAGAAACATAGATAATTCTCGGATTGATCTTTTTGATCGTTTCATAATCAATCTTCAATTTTTTGGTGACGCCACCTTTATAATTTTCACAGAGAAAATCTGCATCTTTAACCAAATCATAAAACATCTGCAAACCTTTTTCTGATTTTAAGTTCAGCGTACATCCCTTTTTATTTCGATTCACATAGCAGAAGAATCCACTCTCACCGCTTTTCTTATCAAATGGTCCCCAGGTACGGCATTGATCACCATGTACTGGTTCGATTTTGATTACATCAGCTCCATAATCTGCCAAAATCATCGTACAAAACGGTCCGCTCAAAGCGGATGTGAGATCGATGACCTTTAGCCCTTCCAATGCTTTTTTCTTTTGTGTCACTCTATTTTCCTCCTCATTTGATTCGATTATTTTTTGACGAATAGAAAAGAAATCCGTCTTGATTTGATATAGATAAATATGTATAAAAAGGCATACCCATACATCTTCGTGCATGGTCGATCCCTTTGTATTTCTCTTTTTGTATGGTTTCTTTTAATGAAAGCCTTTGACCGAATGAATAGAAGAAGTTCAGCGTCTATGATCATCGTTTCATGGATTCATGATATTTCAAATTTTGTTCATCGGTCTTAGCAATCTTATCTTTGCATTCAGTGTATTCTATGTAGAAAGTACAGAGTCAAATATTTATTTTTTGGCATTTCAATTATTTTTCTGTGATGTTTAGATAACTCTCTAGTTACTAGAGAGTTCAATTGAGATATGTTGACACTTTCTCAACAATTCTATTAAAATATAGATAAACTTTAATGTATTTACGATATATTATTATCTTAAGGAGTGAAGATTTTATGCAAAAGGAGCGTTATTCAATTGGTGATGCCTCAAAAAAATGTCATATTCCTGTTCAGACCATCCGCTATTACGACGATATCGACTTGCTCAAACCCCAATATCGGGATACGAACAGCAAATATCGCTATTATTCCAAGTCTCAACTGACAACGCTAATGATCATTCGCAGACTTCGTGACATTGATTTTTCAATCAATGAAATCAGAGAAATCCTGACCAACACAAATCTTCAGTCATATGAAGAACGACTGCTGAATCACAAGAAATCTCTGGAAAATACCATGCAGACATTAAAAAAATCCGTTTCGATCTGTGATGATCTTTTAGCTAAGATCCAATTGGGTCGAAAACTGAATGAGGGTGAGATTCCCAATGTGATCCGTTTAGAAAACTTTCCGAAAAGAATGCTTCTGTGCCAACGCGAAACCATGAAACTCTATTGTAATTACGAAGTTTCATTGGATCGATGGTACAACATTCTGATGGAATCCTTTTCTTCTAATCTCTTTGTCAAAGGAAATGTTTTTGTCATCTATCATTGTCATCCACTCGATCAGTTTTTAATGAAAGACTGCGATGTTGAATTTTGTATTCAAGTGATCCCCGAAGCGGGAGTAACCACAGAAACAGACATTGACTCCAATCATATTGTTAACTGGGAATGCAAACTCGCTGCCACCTTATGTCATCTAGGAAAATATACGGATATCATTCAAAGTCATATCAAACTATTGCAATGGATCAATAAAAACGGCTATTCCGTAATTGGTCCGATTTCCGAAGAGTTTATCATTTCTCCTCTGGATACAAATGATGAAAATTTATATCTGACAAAAATCATTGTTCCTATCGAAAAGAATCAAAAATAAATCTTAAAGATACAAAAATGCTCCCCACCAGACGAACAAGTTTGATTACTTGTTATCTGCCCGATAGGGAGCCTCTTATTTTTTCAAAATTGGTTGCATGATAGTCTACAAAAAAAGTAAGCAGTTCATCAACGGATGGATGATGCAATGGGTTCTTTTCCGAAAATGTATTCATTAAAGCGAGAAGCACTTTGCCCACATCCGCTTCAATTCCAATATCCGCTATCTGAAAGATGGGTGCCAACGGATCTGTATTGATCGCTATGATCTTTTTAGCCTGCTTCATCCCAATGATATGAAAATTCGTTCCAGACACCCCACATCCAATATAAAGCTGTGGTGCAACACGTGCCCCCGATAAACCAATTTCACGATTTGCGGGGATCCATCCCAGGTCTACAGCGGCTCTGGTTCCGGTAATCTGTGCTTGAATACAGTCAGCGACCTGAAGTGCTAAATGAAAATTGCTTTTATTTTGCAATCCTCTTCCACAACATAAGATCACTTCTGCCGTTTGTAAATCACCTGTCATACAGCTCATTTGCACAAGCTTTATCCGAAAATATCGCGGCTAATGATCAGTCTCTGGATTTCATTCGTTCCTTCGTAAATTTGCGTGATCTTTGCATCTCGGAACATCCGTTCTAGATGATTTTCTCTCATGTAACCGGCACCACCCATATTCTGGATACACTCTGTCGTCACTTTCATCGCTAGGTTCGAGCATGCCAGTTTTGCCTTGCATGCAGAAACGGCAAAGTTTTTGCCCATCTGCTGTTCCCAAACGCCTTTATACAGCAACAACTTACACATGTCGATTTCTGTCTGAAGATCCGCCATGCGGAATGCCAAATATTGATTCTTATAAATCGGCTTGCCGAACTGTTCTCTTCCCATCATATAATCTTTACAAATGGCAAAGGCCCCCTCGGCAATACCAAGGCTCTGTGCTGCCACACCTAAGCGTCCTGCATTCAATGCGGTCAATGCGTATTTAAATCCCTTTCCTTCTTCACCAATCATCCGATGAGCTGGAATCACGGCATTATCAATTAAAATTTCTGCTACCTTGGCCGTACGGATCCCACATTTATTCTCAATATGTCCAATGGAAATTCCTGGTGTTTTTTTCAGATCAACCAAAAAAGCCGTCAATCCTTTTGGTCCTTTGGAAAGATCTGTATTTGCTATTAGCATTGCATAATCGGCAACCGCCCCATTGGTGATAAAATGTTTCTTTCCATTCAGGATAAAATGATCTCCCTCTCTTACAGCCGTTGTCTTAGCACTTCCTGCATCCGATCCAGCATCGGGTTCTGTCAGGGCAAAACATCCCAGACTATCGCCAGCAAACAACTTTGGCATGCAATGCATCTTCTGCTCTTCACTGCCAAATGTATCCACGCCCGTTGTAAAGGTAGAAGAAATCGCATAGGAAATTCCAAATGCGGAGTCCACTTTACAAAGCTCTTCAACGACCAGGACAAATGCCAAGTAATCATTTCCATGACCACCATATTTGGGATCAAATTGTAAGCCGATCAAACCCCTCTCTCCCAGCTTTTTCACCAGACCCATATCATATGTCTCATTGACATCTCGTTCTATCACAGTCGGAAGCAATTCCTTCTGTGCAAACTCTCTGGCACGCTGCTGAATTTCTTTTTGATAATCAGTCAATTCAAAGTCAATCATAAATACCTCCTTCTGCCAATCTGTGATGGCAATCTTCGATCCGTTATCTTTTAAAAAATTATAGAAGACCTATCCGAAAGAGAGTCAATATGATTTTTTTACTTTTTTTGGTGTATTTTTTCCATTTATTCAAAAACCCTCAAGTAAGAAGACAGTTTTCATTGTTCTCTTTCTTAAAAAAAGATGGCTTGTTAGCCACCAAAAATTACTTATTTTTTCTGGGAATCATCAAAATTAAATTGACTAAAGTCGATCACATCGCCAATGGTTGTCGGTCGACTTTTTTCTTGATAGTGATATACTTTGCCAAATGTTTTTTCAAACAAATCATCATCTCGCAAGATTTGAAGCAAATGGGCGGTATTTCTAGCATCATCCAACCCATTGTGTAACTTACCTTCAAGCGATAAGCCTGCCACTTGACAGGCATCGGCCAAAGATGTTCGATGATC
This sequence comes from Absicoccus intestinalis, assembly GCF_033971885.1. NCBI lineage: Bacteria > Bacillati > Bacillota > Erysipelotrichia > Erysipelotrichales > Erysipelotrichaceae > Absicoccus > Absicoccus intestinalis. The sequence continues at coordinate 129,653 of NZ_JALBUS010000005.1, forward strand.
CATAAATGCAAGACCATCAAATTCCAGTTGTAAATCGGTCCATTGATCGAGCACATAGGTTTCAAACGTATCAAATGCATATTCCTTTAAACGAGCTTCTTGTACGATTTGTTGACGATCACTCATAGACCAAGAAACCATTTCAATTTCCCCATCAAAGTGTTCAATCCATAAAAAGAATGCATGAATGGCATCTTTAAAGCAAGGTGCCTGTCCAATCATTTGCGTGGTGATACCCGTCAAATGCGTATAAAAATCTTCTACCTTATCATCATATTGTGGTTTGACATAGGTCGCATACGAATCCATTTCTTGATACGTTTCATTCAAAGCAATGGCACCAATTTGAATAATTTCCATCTTGGCATAGAGTCGCTCTTTTTGATAACGATTTGGAATGGCATTCATTTCCAAATCAACAACGATATGCACCATGATTCATCCCCTTATAATGTATGAAAGATCTCATCAATTTGTGCTTTCGTCGCCAAACCCGAATGAAAAGCTGTAGCCGATCCACAGGCCGTACCTAACTTTTGAGCATAGGTATAGTCTTTTTTATCGAGGTATCCCGCAATAAAGCCAGCCACCATCGAATCACCAGCACCAACCGAATTCACGACCGTTCCTTTGCCAACCCCCAATTTGTGGACTTCTCCACTCTCATCCACCAAAATCGATCCATCTCCTGCCATTGAGACCAATACATTTCGTGCCCCCATCGTTTGTAGTTTTCGTGCATAGAAAATAATATCTTCCTCTTTCTTTAATGACACATGGAACATATCGCCCAGTTCGATGTTATTGGGTTTGATCAAGAAAGGATGAAACGATAGGATCTTAAGCAATAAATCTTTTTCCGCATCCACGACAATATCAACATTGGCCGTAATAGCCTCTAAGATCCGATGATACGAATTAGCATCCATGGTCTGGGGAATATTTCCCGACAAAATGATCAAATCTCCCCCTTTGAGTTGAGATACTTTGGCCAATAAACGCGAAAAATCAAGCGCTGTTACTTGCGGACCCATCCCATTGATCTCCGTTTCTTCATCCGATTTCATCTTAACATTGATTCGTGTCCTGCCTTTTTCTACATGTACAAAATCCGTATGCACGCCCATCTTTTGTAATCCATGTTCTAACTCTTCACCGGTAAAACCCGCCACAAAACCTAGGGCAGTTGATGTATAGCCTAATTCAGCAAGAATATTTGAAACATTGATGCCTTTCCCACCATAATACATATGTTCTTCTTTGGTTCGATTGATTTGTCCAGCTTGAAAATGATCCACTTGAATGACATAATCCAAAGCTGGATTTAAGGTTACTGTATAAATCATAAAAGAATCTCCTGTTTTTATTCATTATAATATAAAAAAGCGTTCCTATCACAAGGATAAGAACGCCACATCCTATTTATCGATTGACTGTAATGGCATTGTAGTCATCAACAATGACTTTAAACATACGATCCGATGGTTTTAAACCAACATATTTTTCGACAGCTGCTTCTACACCATTTTCTTTGATGTAGTTTTGTAACTCAACCGCTTGGGCATCGTCTTTATTATAGAAATGCAAAGCATAGGCAACTCCCTTCAACAAGGCTGAATTATCCAAACCATATTTTTCACACATATTGGCAGGACCCATGATACGATCGTTGTAAGAAATCTTACGAATGGGTTCTCGACCTACGCGAGCCCCTTCATCATGTGTTTTTGGATTTCCAAAACGCTTGATGAACATGTTTTCACAATAATCCACTAAAGATTCGTGGGAGAATCCATATTCTTTTTCTAGAGCGGCTGCACTTTCCATAACGGCTGCCCGTACTTCTTTGACCAATTCTGGATCATTTAATACATCTTGGACAATATCTTTTCCATTGGCATAACCAATATAAGCAGAAATCGCATGACCGCAATTGATCATATAGATCTTTCTTTGTAGATGACGATCTAGATCACTTGTATATTCGGCTCCTTTGATTGGTTCATCATCTGGATTGACCAATTTATCTTTTTCAATGGCTAGTTCATAGTTGACACCAATATCAATACCTTTATGTCCATTATGTTCGCCATCGAAAACCATACGGTCTACAGCTGTATTTGGATAAACACCAACTTCATCCAATTCGGCTTGGGTAATTTCACCAGAATCAATCATCGCTTTGACTAAAATATCGGTACCATGCATGGCATTTTCACAAGCCATGACAACCGCTTTTTCTTTGCCTTGTCCGACACGAGATTTCAAACCTTTTGCCAAGATTGGTGCAATCTTTGGTAAGTTTGTAGCCATGACCGATGTGGTAACGACCTTCGCATGATTGATTTCAGCAATGACTTTCTCTGGCTCTTTGATGGAAGAAAGAGCTTCGATATGATCGATCTTCTTTTCTTTATAATTATTTTCGATCTGGAATAAATAATATTCATGATCTTTATTGATCAAATCGACCAATGCATCGACAACATCAACAAACACGACACGATACCCTGTATCATGTAACAATTCAGCAATAAATCCACGTCCAATTTTTCCTGCACCAAAATGTACGGCTGTTTCCATATGTATCCAATCCTCCCTTTTTATTTTCCTGTAAATAATGAATAAATACTATCCACATCCGCTTCCGCAATGGCTTCCACGGCCTCTTCCGAAGAACAATTCATCGCAATATTACTTAAAATATCCATGTGCTCATCACCTTTTCCGGCAATGCCAACCACCAATTTTACCGTTCCTTGATCACCCCATTGAATACCTTGAGGGAAAGTCATGATCGCAATACCCGATTTGATTACTTCAGCATTGGATCCCTCTACACCATGAGGAATGGCCAAACCAAAACCGATATGGGTATTAAATACTTTTTCTTTTTGTAGCATAGCTTCGGTATAAGCCGGTGTGGTATAACCACTCTTGTTCAACATTTCCCCTAATTTTTTAACAATTTCTTCTTTTGGTTCGCTTTTACAATGGGTCAAAATGTTTTCTTTGATTAAAATATCACTCATAGTGTTCTCCTTTTCTGATCAATGACTTGATAAAAATAATTTTGTAGAATACGTTCCAATTCCATCAAAATATCAGCTTGTGTACCCGTTTGTATCGTATGCAAGAAAGATTTCCAAGAAACTAAGGCACTGCTGATGGCACCTAACACATCCAAATGAACCTGGATGTATTCGTTTTCTGGTGCAATCATCCATACAACCGCTTTGGATGGCGATAAACTCGTATGTTGAAATTGTCCGGTCTGCGATTGACAAACCCAAAATATAGGTTTAGAAACACTTTGTGTACGACAATGCAACAAACAGATTTCTAGTTCTGGAATAACTTGAGAACTCAACTTTTCACGCTTGATGATCTTAGCCGCAATGGTTTTTGGATCACCCATCATCTCATTGCTCAATTGTTCCACAAGTTGATCAAACCGAATATCCGCAGGTACCACAAATTGTCGATAATTCGCTAATATTTCTTTGATAGCTATGGCTGTAGAGGCAATTTGATCCATATCTTGTCCCATGCCTTTTTGAATGGATGTTTCTTTATATTCATGAGAATACTCTTCAATTTTTTTTCGAATATGATGTATATCTTCTTCACTCAATAAAGGATTCACATGAACCGAATCCATATGTGGATGCTTGAATTCAAAGGTCGATACGAAAAAATCAATGTCGGATGCTTGATCCATATCATTGGTTCCCAAAGGAACCAATTCTACTGTATCTGGCAAGATCATTCGTAAATTGGTTTGCATCAAACGGGCTAAGCCAAATCCACTGGCACAAACCACACCAATACGAACAATACGAGTATATGTTTTCTTTTCTTGTAAACGCTCCAAAGCTGCACCAAAATGCATGGCCAAGTATCCAATTTCTTCATCTTGGATGGAATAGCCCGTTTCTTCCGTAATGACCTTAGCTGCATCTTTACATTTCGCAAAGACTTCAGGATATTGATCTTTTATATCTTTTAATAATGGATTAAAAATATTCAAATGATTTTGGAGTCGAATCAATACGGGTTGAAGATGAATCAATAAACCTCGTACAAAAATATCATCTTGTTCTAGGTCGTATTGATATTTTGGATCAAATCGTTCAATCATACGATGAACCATTTGAATTTGTTGATCATCAACCTGATCCAAATATTCATCCACCATCATGGTTGTGGAATAATCTTTTTTAGATCCTTGGATATGTACCTGCAAATAAGAAATTTCAACTTGAGGAATTTTGATTTGAAAAGCCTTTTCCATCGCTTTATGGATATTCTTGGCTAATTGTAACGATGCCAAATCTTTTTCATCCGTATTTAACCCTTTTTTCGGTTCGGCAATACCACCTTTTTGAATGCGATCAATACTGATCGCAATATGAATGACCAATGCAACATAAGCATTATCCGTCATTTGTTTAAAATACGGTTCGTCCATTGTATCTAAAGTATCCATCACCTTTAGGATCGTATCTTGATTCAACAAAGATAAGATGCCTGCTTTGGATGGACTTGAAAAAGATTTTTCAAACAATTCCCGTCGTTGAAATCGATCGAGTGAATAAAAACCATCACTATTTTCGTTGATGAATCGATTGACCGCTTCGCGATAATCGATTTCTTTTCCTTCTAGAACGATGCCATAGCCTGGGCGTCGAATGATTTCCAAATGATTTTGGTTCACCCAATCTTGTAAAGATTCCAAATCACTGGCAATGGTTGCTTCACTCACACCCAGACGATCGGCAAATGTAATTAATTTTTGTGGCGTTCGATCTCTTAATAATTCCAACAATAAGTAGCGACGACGCTCTTCAATATTGGTAAAATCAATTTCTTGATCTGCTTTTAATTCATTTTGAAGTGTTTGTTTGTCTTCGCTACTTCCTTGAATTTGAACGCCTATCCGTTTTTTTCGTACTAAAGAAAGATGGTAGGAACGCAAACCATAATTAACTGCTTCCAGTTCTCGTTGGATCGTACGTTTGCTTAAGCTCAATGTATCAGCCAGAGCTTGCTCTTTAACGGGATCCGAACTGTCCAAAAGGATGGATACAATTTTTTGTGATCGCGGTGAAAAATTCATACCAACTCTCCTTTATCTACTAACCTCTGACTTCTTTGATCTCATTGACCAATTGATCATATTCTGGTGCAGCCATAAAGTTTGTGATCGTGATCAAACGAGCATTTGGTGCACTTTCCTTAGCACGTTCGGCCAGATCTTTATGACATACAACCACTTGTGTTCCTGCTGGTACTTCCGATACCGAAGCATGTTGGACATCAATATCCGTCAAGCCAGCTGCCTGCAGTTTTTTCTTCAATACAGCAGCTCCCATGGCACTAGATCCCATACCTGCATCACAAGCAAAGACGATCTTTGTAACTTTGGCCAAATCAACTGTAGTTGATTTGGTTGTTTGTCCTTTGGATTCCGCTTTCATATCAGCCATTTGTGCACTGGCTTCTTCTAAGCTTTGGCCCTTGCCATTGGACATACGAACGATTGGACTTGCGATCAAGAAAGATACTCCCGCTGCAATGACTGCACTTAGCAAGACAGCAAAGGTACTTCCTTTTGGTGCCATACCCACAAAAGCAATGATACTTCCTGGCGAAGCAGGTCCTGACAATCCTAGATTAAAAGCAACATTGTAGATCATGGCACTCATGCTTCCACCAATTGTTGCCAATAACAACAATGGATTCATCAAAATATATGGGAAAGAAATTTCATGGATACCACCCAATAAATGGATGATCAAAGCACCGGGTGCACTGGATTTGGTTGTTTCATCTTTTGAGAATAACCAATACGCTAATAAGACACCGGTACCAGGACCTGGATTGGTTTCAATCATAAAGAAGATGGACTTACCAAGTGATTGAACTTGTTCACCACCTAATGGTGTAAAGATACCGTGGTTGATCGCATTGTTCAAGAACAAGACTTTGGCTGGTTCTACGAAAATGGATACCAATGGTAACAAGCCATGTTGCACCAAAATATTGACGCCACCATTTAAGAACGCTAAGATCGCACCCATGAATGGACCAATCAAGAAGAAACCAACAATCGCAAGCAACATACCAAGGATACCAATCGAGAAGTTATTGACCAACATCTCAAATCCAGGCTTGATATGACCATCTACAGCCTTGTCAAATTTTTTGATGATCCAACCACCCAGAGGACCAACGATCATGGCGCCCATCAACATTGTATATTGAGGTTCACCCATGATAACACCAATACAAGCAATGGCACCCATGACCGCTCCACGATCACCAGCAACCAATTTACCACCTTGGTACGCAATCAATAATGGTAAGACATAAGATAAGAATGGGCCGACCATTGTGCTTAATTGTTTATTAGGCATCCATCCTGTATCAATAAATAAAGCAGTAATTAATCCCCAAGCAATGAAAGCCCCAATATTCGGCATGACCATTGCACTAAGGAAGCGTCCGAATGATTGAATTTTTGATTTCATATATCTTTTTCTCCCTATCTGTATTCAAGTTTTTTGTTTCCGGAATCCTCTCTTGAATTACAGGTTCATTATAAAAAAGCTGAAAGCGTTTTCCAATCTTTAGAATTTTGAATTTGTCATTTTTAAAAGTGACAAAACTAAATAGTTGAATTATGCTTTATATAAAGCATAATTTCTCTTTTGAATACATAAAACTTGAATTTTTTTCCTCCCTTCTTTTTGTGGTTTTATGTATGAATGAAGTCATTCTATTATTATTGTATAGACTTCATATGGAAAGCCGGATCCTTTCCATGCTTCAGCTCATTTATCGATATAGATTTCTCTTCAATCATTATAAACCATTTGAAATTTTAATAATATATTTATATTTACTTATTATAAATTATATAGACATATTTATATATTATTAACTCGCTTAGCAATCTCATCAATACAATCTTTGGCTTGTTCCAATTGACCAATGCGATCAAAAAAGCCATGATCTAGCCCTTCATAATAAAGAACTTCTACTTTAGGCAATCGTTTTTCAAAAATCTCATTACAAATGCGATAGTAATCAAATTCGGCCTCAATCATCAATACTGGTGGGAAATGGGAAAGATCTTCTATATATAAAGGCGATATATTTGGATCTTTTACATCTTTCTGCTTCGGTACATACATTTTTTTCATATCCATCGAAAGATTTCGAAACCGATATAAACGATTCATGATACGATCTTTCTGTGTATCCGCCATTTCATAGAAATCATAATTCCAATGGTATTCTGTCTCATCATAAGTTGCTACATCCAAGGCAGCATAGATCAAGATGCCATAATCAATGGCATGCTTTGTATCTTGAGCCATACAACAAGTGGCTAAATTGCCTCCTGCACTATCCCCCATGATACAGATATGGTCATAACCTAATGTCTGGATCCAATCTAAAATGCCCATACAATCTTCAATGGCACCTGGAAACATCGTTTCCGGCGATAAGCGATATCCAATGGAAATCACCGTTGCCTCACTTGTTTGTGCCATGTATTTGCATTGCGCATCTTTGGATGCGATGGTCCCCGAAAGAAAACCACCACCATGAATATAATAAATCACATTTTTCTTATCGCCTGCCGTTTGATACATACGTACAGGAACATAATGATCGCTAACCCAAATATTACGATCTAGAATATCTATAGGAACAGAGGAAATATCCTCACCCATTGCTAGGGTACTTCGAGCTCCCAATACCGATACCTCACTAGGGTCTGGATCATATCGATCATAAAAATCCTCGTGAATGATCTTTGGCAACTCACGCTCATAAACTTTCTTTTCGAAAGCATGGGCTCTTGTTTCTTCTAATTTTGGTTTAATGATCTTCTTCATGTATTTCATTCTCCTAATAGATAACGAGCGGTTTGCGCATCGGTAATCAAGACATTGATATATTTTCCTGCCAATACCGCGCGAATCGCTTCATGCTTCTGTTTTCCATAGGCAACACCAGCTCGTATGGGAATTTTTACTAAGTCATCCAAACTTAAACTCATGATTTGAGAATCATAGTCTTGGGAAACCAACTGCCCATATTTATCAATCACATGCGACATAAATTCAGCTTGACCGCCTTGATTTTTTAATTCTTGAAATGTTTCTTTTGACACATATCCCGATTGAATCAAGGTTGAATCCGATTCCAAATTACCAATTCCCATCATCGACAAATCAGCTTGTTGAAGTTGATTTATAAGATCCATGATGCTTGGTTCTTCCAACAAAGCCTCTCTCGTTTTCTTTGAAACATATAATGGACACAAGAAATTATAACTATTCGCATCTAATATCCGCGCAACTTCTTCTACAATGAAATTGGAATACATCATACGTTTCTTTTTTGGAAATGTCAGTGAGATATTAGTTGATCCTTCGGATGGCAATATGACCACTTGATCTGTTTCTAAAAATTTTATACGTGGATTTTGAGCCAAAGCTTCTGTCATTTGTTGCATCGTCGATCCTCGTGTTAAAGCAATTTTCATTGGATTCTTGATTTGACGCACTAAAAAATCTGAAGCATTCTTGGCAATTTCATCAGCTAACCGATCTTCTTGATTGGAATAAGCAATAATTACTTCTTTTAAGCCATATTTCTTTTCCAGTTGTGCTTCCAGATCATTTCCGGTACCCACAGGATAATTGATTTTGATTTCTATGATTCCTATATCTTTGGCTTTTGTTAATGCACGGGAAACGGTGGTTCTTGAAATATTTAATTTTTCGGAAATTTGCTGTTGCGATAAGCCTTGTTTATAATGCATTTCCACCACACGAATAATAAAATTCTCTTCTTTCATCATATCTTTTCTTTCTAAACGATTCATATAATTAAGTATAAGATACTATTAATAAAATGAATATAAAAATCAGTCATCATCTTCCTCATCAAAAAGGAACTTCTTCATATCGATTCGATCCACACTTTGCTTCCCATCGGCAATCAAAGATACGGACAAGTCGCTTCCCTTTAATGTTTTGCGCATGATGACTGCACTCAATAATACAGGCAAATTCATACCTGTAACAATTTCGATCATTTGGCCTGATTCTTGTACATATTGCAGCATTTGGTTACAAGGTGTACCACCAAATAAATCAACAAAAACGATGCTTCCTTCTGGATAGGCTTCTAACTGAGAAACAATGGCTTGTCGATACACATTGACATCATCGCCAGGTTCTAAGGAAAATGCACTTAAATTGGATGCATGTCCAGCCAGCATTTCTAAGGATTGCAATAAGCCAATGGCAAAGGGACCATGACTACATAAAATTAAACCAGGAATAACTGGATCCGTTGTTTCACTTTGATAAATTTTCATTTTCTTCCTCCTCAATATTAGGCAATATTCTTTTCTATATTTTGCTTGATACCGTCTCAAAATCGATATCCACCCTACGATGTCCCTAAAATTCACCCATCATGACCGAGCAAACTTTCTCTAATGTCCATCCAGGTGATATCTTTTCGTTGCTTCTTCGCATCTTTCAAATGGACCAACCTAAGCTATATACACCATGGCCCATGATGGATATAGTGTTATATTGCATAAAAACAGATTTGGATTCGCTGCTTTTCAGTTTTGTAAAGAAGCCGATACATATGTATATTTGATGATTGAAATTTTGTACATCATGGTCCAAATTTCATTGATGCCTTTTGCACTTTTTTGTGAAAATTGGGATCTTTCTAAAGATCCCAATTCATTAAGCAATAATTCCTAAACAACCCAGTGCTAGAGAGATTAACGTCGTTATAATGGTCGCTTTAAAGTAATTGCGATCCTTGGATAACATCTTCCATAATAAACTAACAACGATCAATGGTAAGATACCGGGTAAAATAGAATCGAAAATGGATTGTACAGATGTCGAGTAGGTACCCGTTACGATTTTTAGAGGTGTGTTAACAGTAACGTATGTGGAAGTCAATCCACCCATCATGAATAAACCAAGAATACTAGCTCCAGCAATGATAACATTGACCAAACCAGAACGTAACATATTTTCTGCAAACGAATAGCCATATGTATAACATTTTTTTGTTAAGATATAACCAATCGCAAAGCAGATCACACTCAAACAAACAATTGGGCCAATGCCACCTAATGGATTTCCTTTTTTTGCCAATGGCAAGAATAGGCCAATAAATAAATACATCAAAGTAGACCATGAAATGGTATCACCAATACCTGCTAGTGGACCCATCAAACCTGTTTTCAAATTGACAATAGTTTCTCCTGGAATGGCATCATAACTTTGAGATTTCTTTTCTTCCATAGCCAAAGACAATCCCAAAATAGGACCACCACCCCAATGAGCTTCTGTATTAAAAAAGGTCATATGACGTTTTAATGCTTCGATCAATTTTGGTTTATCTTCTTTTTTGGGATAGAATTTATGTAAAGGGCCTGCCATTGCTGAAGCAAACATAGGTGCTTGCATTCGTTCAAAACTATGACCAACTTCGGCAAATACCCACCATTTGGTCCATGCTTTTAAGAGATCTTTATTCGTTAGCATCTGTGTAGATGGTGTTAACTCTTCGTTTTGCTCGTCTTCCTCTTCTTCGTCGTCATCCTCTTCATCGACAGTACGTAGATATTCATTTTTCGTAAAGGTCAAATATAAGAAGACTAAGAATAAGCCAATCAATAGCAAGGGCATCGTACCCATCTTAGAGTATTGTACAAGGAAAAAACCGGCCAAGAAAAAGGGAATATATTTTTTCTTTCCAATTAAATTAGCAATGATCGCAAAACCAACAGCTGGCAAACAAGCTCCCATTGCTGTTAAGCCATTGCTTAACCAATTTGGAATGCTATTTAAGATTTGTTTCATAGTTCCTGAACCAAAATATAAAGCCAAGAAGACCAACACGCCAAATACAGCCCAACGAATAATACCTGGAATCATCACACCCCAAGTGAATATGCCGCTGGTATCACCATCTTCGGCTTTGGAATCGGCTTTTTCAGCAAAAAAGCCATTCCATAAATACACTAAATTGGAAATTTGTACGCCTAACAAAGCCACAGGCACGGCTAAGGCGATGGCTGCATTGGTATTCAAATTCGAAGCAATCGCAATAGGAATCGCAATATAAGCGGCCAGACATGGATCTGATGGTTGATTTCCACCAGCCGCAATGACACCTAAATAAATTAATTGAATGGTTGCTCCAATCATCATGGCTTGTTGCATGTTCCCCATCACAGCGCCAACAATCACAGCATTAAAAATAACGGTATTGTACATGAAGGCGCCTGGTGTGTATGGCATACAACATTTCGCAAATCCACAAAAGAAGCCCAGTAATATAGCTTGCACGAATGTAATTGTCATTTTCTCTTCTCCTTTATCATCTTCACTTTAAATCTGGGAATGTTTTCTTTAAGATCGTCAAAGATTCTTTCTTATCGGTTGGTTGCATCTGAAAATACAATTTCATCCCTGATTTTTCCAGATCCAACAACGTTTGGGCTTCAGATTGATCCAAACCAAGTTGTTTATAGACTTGTTTTCGATCATTGATGATAGCCATTTGTCCAATAGACACTTCCTCAAAAACCAAGCCTTTTTCTTGGCATTCTTTGATTTGTTTAACATCACGGAACAACACAAAAACATTATAGGGACCAAATTTATTCTTATTCCAAACTTCAACAGCTTTATCAACCGAGTAAATATTCACTTTCAAATCGGATGGAGCCGCAAACTTCAAAATATTTTTTTGCATCTTATCTTTTGCTACGGCATTATCAATCACAACAATCTTTTGAGCATCAAATACTTTTACCCATTGAGTAACAACTTGTCCATGAATCAATCGATCATCGACACGTACTGCTAATTTTTTTGCCATGTTACCTCCTTATGGTCATTTTTTCCTATATTTGCAAATATGTTCTTTAACCAGTGTTATTGTACTCACTTCCTAATCTGGTTGTCAATATAAAAAAGAGTCTTTTTTTCTTTATAACGCAAATATTTTCACACCGACCTAATTATATAAATAAAATCATTATATATTTTATTTTGAAAATATATATAATTATATTTATTTCCGTTTTTAATATACGTTTATAATTACTTTTGTAATAATATACAATTATTAATTGCTTTTTTGCGTTATTTTTAACATCTTTTATAATTTATTGTTAATATTATCGCATTTTTATATTGACTTATTAAATATCCCTACATATAATGAAATCGTAAAAATGATACAGAAATAAAAATACATTTCATTTATCTCAAGGAGGGTTCGTTATGAAAGACATTCTAAAAATGGATATCAGTGAAATGGTTGATTTGGACTTTGATTGTTCATGTGGGAAACATCATACATTCCCTGTCCATGACATCGACATTAAAAAAGGAGCCATCAATGATCTACCAAAAATAGCAGCTCCTTTCAAAGATTCTTCGATCTTGGTCGTATTTGACAACAACACCTACGAAGTAGCTGGTAAAAAAGCGGTCGAATTATTAAAAGCAAACGGCTTCAAACATGTTAAAGAATTATTATTTGATGTTGGCGACGATATTCTTTTGCCTGATGAAAAAACATTAGGACGTATCGTACAAGAAGAAGATCTGGACTGCAAACTGGTGATTGGTGTCGGATCCGGTGTAATCAACGATTCTTGCAAATTTGTTACTTCTCGTACCAAATTACCATACATCATTGTAGCCACTGCACCTTCCATGGATGGATATGTAGCGGATGGAGCCCCAATCATTTCCCATGGCTACAAATATTCTCCTCTTGCCCATTTGACCTATGGTTTGATTGGTGATACCGACATCTTAAAAACCGCACCCCAAGATTTGATCCAAGCGGGTTTTGGCGATGTAGTTGGCAAGATCACCGCATTGACCGATTGGGATCTAGCCGTCAAAGCCAATGGCGATGACCGCTGTGACACTTGTGTCCAATTGGTCGATAAAGCGCTCGATAAATGTTTCTCTAGCGTAGAAGGCTTGCCAAAACGCGATCCCGAAGCTTTAGGAAATTTAATGGAGGCTTTGACCATCAGTGGTGTTGCCATGGGCCTTGTCAATATTTCTCGCCCCGCCTCTGGAGCTGAACATATGTTGTCCCATTATTGGGAAATGGATTTCATCGCTCGGGGCTTGAATCCCAATCATCATGGCATTCAAGTCGGTGTCGCAACACCAGTTATTGCTCGTATTTTTGAATTATGTGAAGATATCTTACCGGCTGGAGTAATGGATTGGTGTGCTTCTCCTGAAGAAATCCGAGCTTTATTGAAAAAAGGCGGGGCTCCTACTTCACCAAAAGAGATTGGAATTGAAAAAGATTTGTTCCATCGTAGCATTTTGGAAGGCTATAAAGTACGGCCTCGCTACTCCATCTTACAATTCGCCAAAGATCATGGACGCTTAGAAATCATTGCCGATGTATTAACCGAAGAAATTTATGGCAATGCAGAAAATATCGATTATTCATCATTATTTAATAAGGAGGAAAGAAAGATGAAAATTGCTTTTGGATGTGACCCGAATGCCACGACTTTTAAGAAAGAATTAATGGAATTCACAAAAGAACTGGGATATGACGTTGTCGATTATGGCAGTGATGATCCCATCTATGCCAACGTAGCCTTCAAAGTAGCCAAAGATGTGGCTAATCATACTTGTGATCGTGGCATCTTATTATGTGGAACGGGAATTGGTGTATCCATTGCTGCCAATAAAGTGAAAGGCGCTTATGCTGCATGTATCCATGATGTGTATCAAGCCCAACGTGCCGAATTGTCGAACAACGCCAACATCATTACAATGGGAAGTCAGATCATTGGCATCAACTTGGCCAAAGAATTAGTGAAAGAATATTTATCTTGTACTTTTGATACAAATAGTCGTTCCATGCCAAAAGTACAACGCATCATCAATTACGAAAACGAATCGATTTCTGCTTGATCAATCGTAGAGGAGAGTTCAACTCTCCTTTTTTTATTGTTTGATATTCGATAATTTCGTATAATTTCTTTAAAAAGGAAGTGTCCGCATGAAAAAAGTGGTAGATGATATTCGCTTGATGACAAAAATTAGCGATATGTATTATAACCAAGGCATCAATAAACAAGATATTGCCAAACAACTGCAAATTTCTCGTCCCATCGTGATTCGCATGTTGAAATCAGCACAAGACCTTGGTATTGTTGACATTCATATTCGGAATTTAGATTTGATTCATCATTGGGATCTAGAAAATGAATTACAGAAAAAATTTGATTTGAAAGAAGTCATCATCGTTGACCAACAACCAACTTCGGAAGCTTTGAAACAATCTTTAGGAAAAACCGCTTGTCAATATCTTCACTACAACATCAAAGATCAAGATACCATTGGCATTTCCATGGGAAGTACGCTTTATTATATGATTGAAGCTATGCAACCCATTCAAAAAGACGTCACCATTGTTCCTTTGATTGGCGGACAAGGAACCGTTGCCAACAATCTTCACTCCAATTCTTTGGCTCATGTCATGGCTGATCGATTGAGTGGGCAAGCCATATCCTTGCTTGCTCCGGCCCGTGTAGCCAATCGTCAGCTGCAGCAAGGCCTACTGAAAGAAGAAAGCATTGCCTCGGTATTGACCTATGGCAATCATTTGGATATTGCGATCGTTGGTATTGGTTATCCCAACGAAAAAGAATCTTCGATCATGGCGACGGGTAACTATAAAGAAAACGAAGTTGAAGAACTATTAAACAAAAAGGTAGCTGGTGAAGTAAACATGCAGTTTTATGATATCGAAGGCAAAACCGCCCCCTATAAATCCTATAACAATGTGGTCGGTGTCAATATTCACAAGCTAAGAAAAGTTCCTCTTTCCATTGGCATTGGTGGTGGCATAAAAAAAGCCAATGCCATCAAAGGTGCCATTGCCGGAAAATACATCAATGTTTTGATCACCGACATAACTTGTGCTCAAAAACTCATCGATGGCGAATCCTAAGATCCGCCATCTTTTTTACTCCATTTCTCGCCAATACGGATTTGGCGTAGCCAAGATACAATCCGCATGCCCATCGATCGAAATCGTTTCTTTTGGCATCAATAAAAGACTTGTTCCTGGTTCAACCAAAGTATTATCCACCAGAATACGGCCCGATAAGATCGTGCAAACGGCTGCTATTTCACTCGGATTGGAAACACGATCTTGCACATGTTTATGAATCAGATCAAAAGCATAGAATGCAGCATGTCGCCCTGTAGAAAAGGTTTGTTTGATTTCTTTGTTTGTTGGAATCATGGTCGCTAACGCTTTTTCAATATGTAACTCACGCTTGTTTCCTTTTGCATCTTTTCGATCATGATCGTACAAACGATAGGTAATATTCGTCGATTGTTGGATCTCATAAATCAAAGCACCATGCGTCAAAGCATGGACAGTACCTGCTGGCGTAAACAACAAGTCATTGGTTTTTACAGGATATTTCTTTAATACGTGATGAAAATCTTTCTTTTCAATGGCTGCTTGAATCGACTCTTTTGTTCCTTCGACATTTTCTGCATAGACCCATCCCTCTTTGGGCGCTTCAATAAAATACCAAGCCTCACACTTTCCATACGGCTTATTTTCATGGTCCTGGGCAAATCCATCGGTTGGATGCACTTGGATGCTGACATCGAATTTAGCCGCATCAAAACTAACCATGATCGGATATTCTTCGTTTGGCAATAAACCAAAAGCAGCTGGATCCTTTTGGATCAACGATCGCAATGTTGTCTGTCCGATTGGATTATCAATTCCTTCAATTGCCGCACAAGAATAAACAATTCCCGTGTGTTTACTTGTAGCTCCATACGCTTGTAGACGCTCATCACCCCAAATTTTATCCATTGAAATTGGCTTTAAGATATACATATCTACTTCCTCATTTCTATTATTATATCTTTCATAAATATTGTATCTTTTCTAAAAATGGGTTACACTCTTCATACAAAAGATTCCAATTTTTTGTACAAAAAAGACAACTGGTTTTGATTGACCTCCCAGTATAATCATAGGCAACACTTTTTATGTTGAAAAAAAGTACCCGTCTATGACTTGGTACTTTTTTTAGTTAGGAGCGAATATGAGAAAAGTAATCATTGATTGTGATCCAGGCATTGATGATGGCTTAGCTTTGATGTTGGCCTTAAGTAGTCCGGAAATCGAAGTCATTGGCATCACGATCGTATGTGGCAATACCCCTGTAGAGATGGGGTTTGACAACACCAAAAAAATTCTAAAATTCATGGATCGATTGGATATCCCCATTTATAAAGGAGCGACAAAACCTTTAAAAAAGCCGCCTGTTCATGCCTTAGATATCCATGGTGCCGACGGCTTAGGAGAAAGCTTTCTAGAGGCGGTCCCAGGCTATGAACAAAAAATTCATGCGATCGAATTTTTATCCAAAACATTAAAACAAGAACCCTGTACCGTTATTGCGATTGGCCCTATGACCAATTTGGCCCAGCTCATTGACCAAGATCCATCAGCTTTTGATGCCATCGACACTTTGGTTTCGATGGGCGGCACCTATCAAGCGCATGGCAATTGTTCCCCTGTCAGTGAATACAATTATTGGGAAGATCCAGAAGCAGCCAAAATCGTCTATGCCCATGCCCAAAAGATCCATATGATTGGCTTAGACGTGACGCGACAAATTGTATTGACTCCCGAAATGCTGGATACATGGGAAAAGATAAATAAAAAAGTGACCGACTTTATTCGTCAGATCACCCAATTTTATTTTTCCTTCCATTGGCACCAAGAACATATAAAAGGATGTATCATCAATGATCCATTAGCAGTTGCCTATGCGATCGATCCAACTCTCTGTTCTGGTTTTGAAGCCTATACCGACATTGAAACCGATGGCATTACTCGTGGTGAAAGCGTTGTCGATGCCTATGATTTTTATCACAAACCAGCCAATGCCAAGATCCTGACCCAAGTGGATGTAGCCCGCTTTTTTACGGAATTTGAAAGTCGAGTGATCAATTATGAAAAACATTAGTACCTATCATATTTGTACCATCGCTTTTGCGATCGTCATCAATATCATCGGAGGACAAATTGCGCTTCTGTTGCATTTACCCATCTATCTTGACAGCATTGGGACTTTCTTCATTGCAGCTATATGCGGCCCCATCTATGGTATGCTCCCCAACGCTTTGAGCGGTGTCGCTATGTGGATGTTAGGTGATGTCTATTCCCTCTACTATGCTCCCGTTGGTATCTTATTAGGCTTATTGGCCGGCTTGCTCTTTCATCGCACCAATAACGTTTTTTTGACAGCCTTATGGATCACTTTACCTACTTCTTTGGTGAGTGCTTGTATTACCGCCATCTTATTCGGCGGTATCACCTCGAGTGGATCGACCGTATTCGTACAGATCCTCGCCAAATTTATCGGCTTGACCCCTGCTTGTTTTATCGTTCAAATCCTTACCGACTATTGCGATCGCACCCTTGGCTTGAGCCTTGTGAAAATAGTCATCAAACAAATGCCCGATCGCATATTATTGAAACTAAAAAATACGGACTAAACCGTATTTTTTTATTCTTCTTCTGGATACGTAAGATGCCAATCTTGACGAATCTTTGTCATCATCTGCATGACATCGATCGTATAGTCAAGATGCATTTGATCATCTCCATCGATGGCCCTTTCCATATCCAATACTTCATATGATAAAGCATCTGTCGTATGCCCTGCTTCGATAGTTTCTTCATGGCCATCCTCGGTATACGTGATCACGGCTTTATCTCCTCTTGGATAGTCATACATAGTAACATATCCTTTATCAAACACGATGGTTCCCCGTTTTGGTTGTTTGGCATGTAAGGACAATATAACGGTTGCCATCTCTTGTTCTTTGTTCATCAATAAAATTCCCGCTTGTTCATCGACCCCAGTGGGCGCAAATTTGACTTGACTTTGGATCTGATCCGGACAAGACTGCATAAACCAACGCACAAAAGATAACGCATAGACACCAATATCCAACATGGCACCACCCGCTAAATTCTTATTAAAAAAGCGATTTTTCATATTGTAGTCTTTATAAGACCCAAAATTCATCTGGATCAGACGCAAAGGCCCTAAACTATCTTTGATCGCATTCAATTTCCGATAGATGGGCATATGATAAATCGTCATTGCTTCTGCCAATACAACATGATTCTTTTGTGCAAGTTCAACCGCCTCAGATAGTTCTTCACTATTTAAGGTAATTGATTTTTCACATAATACATGTTTTCCATGAGAAAGAGCCTGGCGTAAATATTGAATATGCGTATTATGTGGCGTAGAAATATAGATCACATCCACATTGGGATCCATAAACATTTCTTCCGGATCATCATATACTTTCTCAATACCATATTCTTGTGCAAATTTGACCGCCTTTTCATGGGTACGATTACCCACCGCATACAAATTACCACCCAACTGATGCATCGCATCCGCTAATTGATGCCCAATTACACCGACGCCTAAAGTAGCCCAATTATACTTTATCCGATTCATAGATGTTCCTCTTTTCTACTTTTATTTTATACAAAAATACGCATCAATGGAAGCAGCCGCATGTTTGCCAGCCCCCATTGCACTGATGACAGTGGCAGCCCCTGTGACTGCATCTCCACCAGCATAGACACCTTTCTTGGTCGTCATCAAATTTTCATCCACGACCAGACATCCTTTTCGATTGGCTTCCAATCCTGCCGTTGTGGAACGAATCAATGGATTCGGACTGGTACCAATGGCCATGATCATGCAATCGGCTTCGATCTCAAATTCACTGTCTTCGATCGGTACCGGTCTTCTTCGGCCGGATTCATCCGGTTCACCCAGTTCCATACGGATACATTTCACATGCGATACCCAGCCATTCTCATCACCCAGTACTTCGACTGGATTGTTCAACAAATCAAAGATGATACCTTCTTCTTGGGCATGTTCCACTTCTTCTTTAC